>NZ_JATABI010000003.1:0-146179 GCF_036533795.1 Vibrio sp. M250220
TACATGAAACAGTAACTCGGAATCATCAATGCAAAGCAATGTGGCAACTATTAAAACGGGTTCGAAACTTTATGGATAACATTTCATCGTTTCCCAGCGGTGGTCATGGAGTACAAAAAGTGAAGCATAATTAGGATCAGCTATTTAGCATTCTTATCTCTCTCTTAGTTACTGGATGGAGGCTATTAAGAGGTTTAGAATCGAGCATCTCTAATAACTGGTATATTGTTTCTATCCTTGAGGTGTTTCCTAACAACTCTTCTATCTCGTTTGCCGCTTCTCTTGAGAGCCCCATATTGATAAGGTTAACCATATTCTCATCACAAGCACCGATCTCCAGATAGGTATGTAATTTTACACTTGTCTTGTCAATACCTTTCTGATTCATTTTATTAGTGAGTAGCAAATGATAGCAGCTTAAAGCATTTCTAAGCCTAAACCTTATATCATTATTTATAACCTTAATAACGTTCCTTACAGACTTGTTAACATTGCTAGAATCGGTATTATCTTTATCCCATGCAATCTGTTCTGTTATAATTTCTTTAAGGCTTTTTCCTGAAACCCATTTAGATGAAATGACACAAATATAATTGATTGTATATTCATCACTATTAATATACACACCAAGTTCATTTAGTTTAAAAGCTACTCTAAGTAGTACTTCATATAAATCAGGAGACTTGGGATGTGGTAGTATCCAATCATTGAAGTCTTCAATACTATCTAAGAAGCTAAACAATTTATTTTGTTGGATATAACCGACAGTTGGATTAGCTTCTAATGTAAACGGTGCTACTCTTAGCGACCTGTAAGCTTTATTTACTGATTTCAATAGCAACTCAACATCATCATCTTGTAAAGATAATTCTTTCGAGCCTAAGGTGCTTTCTAGTCCATCATTAGAGAACTCTCTAATGAGCTTGTTTGCAATGGTATAAAACCTATATTGATCAGACTCATCGTGGGGATATGTACCAGACAGAGCATGTAATACTCCAGTGAGCTCTGTGTTAAGGGTTTTATAGTATGTAGGTAGTTTGTTTTCTTCGTCTTCATCGTCTTCAAAGTAATCTTTGAATGTCCAGCTTTCAGGATCAATGAGAAAGATATTTCCTGAGAAGTGTTCCAGCATTCGACCTGCACGGCCTGTGATGTTGTTGAGCTTTACATCTTCTAAGCGTTCAGATGGTTTTCCAACAACGGTCTGTATTGGGTTTTGTAAGAATAAGTTTTTAGCTGGTAGGTTTACACCCTCGGCTAACGTACTAGTACATGCAATAAAGTTAACTTCTCCATCTTTCGCTAGATTCTCTATCATTACTCTAACAGAGCTTGGTAGAGGGCCGTAATGGAAAGCTACTCCCTTTCTTAGGTTATTTGCCAGACTAAATTCTTCATGGATGAACTTTTCAATGTAATCGGCCGCTTCTTCGAGGTTATCTGTAACATTAAATTCATCGATGCGCTCAGCTATGTCCCTTGCAGTATCTTCACAGTAATTAGTTTTATTTCTGTAGATTATGTTACTTTGTCCTTTACCAAGCCTTAAGACTATGTCGGCTAGCTTAACCCCTGTAAAAGCCTTTGGTATAGTTACAGTATGGTTTAGGTTTTTACTCGATATCTCTATGTTTCTACCAACCAATTTTACTGACATTATTATCTTTGCGACAGGCGAGTGCCTTGTTATCTCCTTGTGGAACTCAATATCGCTAAACACTGAACTAAAGGCGTTCTTGTAGCTTTCCGAAGGCATACTAATAATGATTTGAGGAAAACTGTCTTCAAGCAGTTTCTCTAAGGTCAAGTGGAGAAGTACACCTCGGCTTTTATCTGAAATGTTATGAGCTTCATCTATGAATAAATAGTTAAAGCTTAGGTCTCCTCGCTGGATTAGCTCGTAGAGTCGTTCTTGTGTCATAACAAAGACCGTTTTATCGCTAAATTCTTTGTCATCTCGTGGAACTGTGCAAATTTCGATATTTTCGTGTTGTCCAAAGCCTTTAGCTATTTCGTAAACTTTTCCAGACACTTCAGAAATGAGTGCCCTAGTTGGGACTACAATTGCAGCGAAAGAACCGTTGGAGCTTTCAGATACCTCTCTAACTAAGTATGTCAATATTATATGAGTCTTACCGGCTGAAGTAGGAGCGATAGTGAGGACATCCTCGTCAGACTCTAGATTCTCCCACAACATTCTTTGAAAATCGGTCAATGGGAAGTCAAGTTCTTTAACCGAGTTGAGATTTTTCTTAAACTCAAACCTAGCGTTGTTATAAAACCCTAAATCCATCTTTACATCTGGATAACGGTGCTCTAGAAGAGAAATATTCGGAAAATCCCCTGAATCAATAAACATGCTTTTAGCAATGGGTACTAACTCAGGGTACAGCTCTCCCGATACATCAAGTAGCATAGCCAGAAAAATAGCGGCCTCTCTCCTTGTGTCTTGTTCGGTAGACTTCCCAAAGTATTGAATCACAGAAACTATTCTTTTTACGAAGTTCCTATCAAGCTCTATTTCGTTTCCTAAAAGATAACCCACGTAAACATTGAATAAGGTTTCTTTATCCTTACTAAACTCAGGGTGTGAAGAAATCTTTATGTTTACCTTATCTGCTAACGTATTCATTTATATATTCCTGTGTAAGCAATAAATTCTTCGACCAGCTTGCTTACACAAGTAAATGGCAACATTAATAGTGTAACTTCATTAACATCAAGGCCCTTATTCTGTACTTTTCCAAAAAAGTCGTTGATGTACTCATTAGCTACTTTCTCATATGAACCAATGTAGTCGGAATCGTTTTGAAAAATAATGTCTGGCTGAGTAAAGCCGATGAAGCAAGGAGAGTGAATATGCTGAATACTATCGGATGATGTATAAGGGTTAAGAGCATCTAGTATTCTTTCCTCAAGTTCATCGTCTAAATTAGGGAAGTCCATATGGCTTTCAATGAGATCAAACTCATCCCCAAACTTTTCTTTTGCACTTTCGATTGAGGAGGCTGCACTTGCTGCCGCAGCCTTGAACTTTTGGTAAAGTTTCGATTCACCTAAGTAAACTCTAAAGCTCCCATCAACCATTTGAGCGTGAACGGCGTCTGCCCCAAATACAGGCATAGTTGCTCTATCTTTCATCGATACCTTACTGAGTATCTTTGGAGCTGATAAGTAAACGTCAAGTAATGTGAACAAAATTAGCTCACCAAGCTCTCCTTGGGCTGTATGTTTACTTATTTTTCTTAAAGCTTTGTTAAAGAGTTCGTCCATCGCAGTATCACTGCTTTTACCAAGCTTTCTTTCAATTTCCGTACATGTAAAAACATAGTTTTGTAGGATGCCATTTTTGATACATTCAAAAAACTCAGACAAGCTAGCTTTTCCATCTTCGTGACAAGGAAGGTAAACAAGTAACGTGTTCACCTGACGGCCATCTTCTAGACAAAAAGTTGTTGGTAACTCTTTTAGAATACTCTTTATTTCATCTGCATTGGATAGTTGAGGTTTTAATACGGGCTCCATGGGCTATTAAGATGCTCCAGATAGTATTATGAAATAATCATCATAATACACCCGTATTTATTGTAGGTATTAATTGTTTTTAGCTAACTAATTGTATTTGTGACGTTGATAACTTTTGAATTAGAAATACGCATAGTTCCAACTCTAGTTAGCGTTTGTAGATACCATCTCTCAACTTAATCAGCAAGCATAGTTCTAGCTCGTTTGGGGCTGATATTCAGTCTGCGTTTTGAGTATCCCAAAGCAAATCTGAATAAGTTTTCTCATTGCCGCTCCAAGCGCTTGCATTTTGGTTTTACCTGCTGCCAGCAACCTTCGTTTCTGCTCTTTAATATCAGGGTTGTGGGTGCTAGCACTTACCGCCGCCAAGAACAATTTAGCACGAACTCTTGATGGGCCAACCTTACTCAAGGTAGTCCTACCTTTGAGGTTTCCCGATTCATTTAGTCTAGGGATGAGCCCAACAAAAGCTGCGGCCTGCTTTGCACTAGAAAACTGTTTAGCACTGAATAAGTAAACAAGTTCGCGAGACATGACCTTACCAACACCAACGATGCTTTGTAATAGTTGATGATTTTTATTCATGGTAGGGTCTGATCTAATAGCTAGATCAATCTCTTCCTCAATCGTTTCATTCTCTCCTTGGGGATTGTCCACAACGCTTCGCTAAAGTTAATTTCACTCCAAGTTGCATTGGTTAACTCGCTTTTGCGCACCATAGTCAACAACAGCAACTTTACCGAAGCACGAATCGTAGGCGTGGTTCCTACCTTTTCCAGGGCGCTCCACGCTCTACTATTGCGTCAGTCAATGCTCACAGATCTTCATGAGTGATTTCTGTCAGCTTCTGATTGCCAAATTTATCTTTAAGTTCTCGGGTATAGACTGAGCGACGCATATCCCGGGTAGAATCGGCCATCTGATAGCCACGCAGCCATTTCTGAGCCCAGGTACCAAAGGTTTCAGCATCTTTCGTTCTCGCCTTCGCACGTGCTTTCTCTTTAGCCGGTGACTTTCCATCAGTAACCATTCGCTTCGCTTCATTGAGACGCTCACGCGCTTCAGCTAACGTGATGCCTCCTACTCCGTAACGACCAAAGGTAATAGTTTCTTGTCTGCCATTGATCGAGTAGTTGTAGCGAAAAGAGATAGAGCCTGCGGTAGTGACAGCAACATAGAGGCCATCACGGTCATTGACTTTGTATAGTTTATCTTTGGGTTTGAAATTGCGTAGCTTGGTATCGGGCGTAATCCATGGCATTACCGATGAATCATACCCATCAAAATACCACGATCAAACCGTGCTTGGCGTTGCCAGACATTGCCAAAAATGACTAAGCCAAAAACAAAAAAAGTCCGCTATTACGCGGACTTAGGTATGATTTAGTGCCAGTTAGTGCCAGACCCTTCTTAAAGGAGCATTATTCCCACTCGATTGTCGCTGGTGGCTTACCTGAAATATCGTAAACAACACGTGAAATACCATCAACTTCGTTGATAATGCGGTTAGAAACCTTACCTAAGAAGTCGTATGGTAGATGCGCCCAGTGAGCAGTCATAAAGTCGATTGTCTCTACAGCACGTAGTGATACAACCCAATCGTACTTACGACCGTCGCCCATTACACCAACAGAGCGTACTGGAAGGAATACCGTGAACGCCTGAGAAACTTTGTTGTAAAGATCAGCAGCGTGCAGTTCTTCAATGAAGATAGCGTCCGCACGACGTAGTAAGTCACAGTACTCTTTCTTAATTTCACCAAGAACACGAACACCTAAACCCGGCCCTGGGAATGGGTGACGGTAAAGCATATTGTATGGCAGACCAAGTTCTAAACCAATCTTACGTACTTCGTCTTTAAACAGCTCACGTAGTGGTTCAACAAGACCCATTTCCATATCTTCTGGCAGGCCGCCAACGTTATGGTGAGATTTGATTACATGTGCTTTACCAGTCTTAGATGCCGCTGACTCGATAACGTCTGGGTAGATCGTACCCTGAGCAAGCCATTTAGCATTCTTCAGCTTCTTCGATTCTTCATCGAATACGTCAACAAATACATGACCGATAGTCTTACGCTTATCTTCCGGATCAGATTTGCCTTCTAACGCTTTTAGGAAGCGATCTTCAGCATCTACTTTAATGATGTTTAGGCCAAATTTATCGCCAAACATGTCCATTACTTGCTGACCTTCGTTAAGACGAAGTAGACCGTTATCAACAAATACACATGTTAGTTTGTCACCAATAGCACGGTGAACCAGCATAGCAACAACAGAAGAGTCCACACCACCAGATAGGCCAAGAATCACTTCGTCATCACCAACTTGTTCTTTGATACGAGCAACTGCGTCTTCAATGATAGATTCTGAAGTCCATAGACGCTCACAACCACATACGCCAAGAACAAAGTTCTCTAGCATCTGTAAGCCACCTTTCGTGTGAGTGACTTCTGGGTGGAACTGAACACCGTAGTATTTCTTCTCTTCGTTTGCCATTGCAGCGTAAGGACAAGTATCCGTTTCGCCAACTTTCACGAAGTCTGCTGGAATTTCTACAACTTTGTCGCCGTGGCTCATCCAAACATCTTGAGTCGCTTCAAGATCTTTGAAGATAGCTGAGTCACCAGATACTTTTACTTGCGCGTAACCGAACTCACGTTCAGTTGAGCCAGCTACTTTACCACCTAGCTGCTCAGCCATAGTTTGCATGCCGTAACATACACCTAAAACTGGAACACCTGAGTCAAATACGTACTGTGGCGCGCGTGGTGAGTTTGCTTCTGTTACGCTTTCTGGGCCACCAGATAGAATGATACCGTCTGGATTGAATTCACGAATATCCGCTTCTTCAACATCCCAGCTCCAAAGTTCACAGTAAACGCCGATTTCACGTACGCGGCGAGCTACTAGTTGAGTGTACTGAGAACCGAAGTCCAAGATCAGAATACGTTGGTCATGAATATTTTTAGTCATTTTGAGCAGTCTTATAAGCTAAGTGATTAAAATGCAGGCGAGTGTACTCGCCTCTTCTTAATGCTTCAAGGAAAAGCAACCGTTTTCGTTAGGCTATATTTCAGCTGGTTATCTCACTGATAAGGGCTGTTGAGTGCCATTAAGTTAGTGAAATAACCAGTGAGGATTAACCTAGACGGTAGTTTGGTGCTTCCTTAGTAATTTGAACGTCGTGTACATGAGACTCTTTCATGCCAGCGCCAGAAATACGAACGAATTCAGCTTTCGTACGTAAGTCTTCGATAGTCGCGCTACCTGTTAGACCCATGCTTGAACGTAGACCACCCATTTGCTGGTGTACGATCTCTTTTAGGCGACCTTTGTAAGCAATACGGCCTTCGATACCTTCAGGTACAAGCTTGTCTGCTGCATTGTCAGACTGGAAGTAACGATCTGATGAGCCTTGCGACATGGCACCAAGAGAACCCATGCCACGGTAAGCTTTGTATGAACGGCCATTGTATAGAATGACTTCACCTGGTGCTTCTTCTGTACCCGCGAACATCGAACCAACCATAACGCAAGATGCACCCGCAACGATTGCTTTACAGATATCACCAGAGAAACGGATACCACCATCAGCGATAACTGGAATACCGTACTGGTTCGCAACTTCTGCAGCATCTGCAATTGCTGTTACTTGAGGAACACCAACACCCGTTACGATACGAGTCGTACAGATTGAACCTGGGCCGATACCAACTTTAACTGCACTTACACCCGCGTCGATCAGTGCTTTAGCACCAGCACCAGTTGCAACGTTACCACCAATGATGTCTAGGTCAGGGTATGCTGCGCGAGTTTCGCGGATACGGTTAAGAACACCTTCAGAGTGACCGTGAGAAGAGTCGATTAATAGAACGTCAACGCCAGCTTCAACAAGTGCTGCAACACGCTCTTCGTTACCAGCGCCTGCACCAACGGCTGCACCAACACGGAGACGACCTTGTGCATCTTTACATGCATTTGGCTTACGTTCTGCTTTATGGAAGTCTTTTGCTGTGATCATACCTTTTAGTTGGAACTCATCGTTCACAACCAGTACTTTCTCTACACGTGCTTTGTGCATTTTCTCTTGAACTTCTTCACGAGTTGCACCTTCTTTAACGGCTGCCAAACGCTCTTTAGGCGTCATGACAACATCTACTTTCTTAGAAAGGTCTGTTACAAAGCGAACGTCACGACCAGTGATAATACCAACGAGTTCGTTGTTATCGGTTACCACTGGGAAACCTGCAAAACCATGCTTTTCTGTCAGAGCCACAACATCTGCAATCGTCGCATCAGGACTTACGGTGACTGGATGAGAAACCACACCCGCTTCGTAAATCTTAACCTGATGAACCATCTCAGCTTGTTTCTCGATAGACATGTTCTTGTGGATAAAGCCAATGCCACCTTCCTGCGCAAGAGCGATAGCGAGACGAGCTTCCGTCACGGTATCCATAGACGCAGAAATCATCGGAATATTTAGAGTGATATTTTTCGTCAACTGAGTGCGAAGATCAGCTGTGTTTGGGAGAACGGTGGAGTGTGCTGGCACAAGTAGTACGTCATCGAATGTCAGCGCTTCTTTGGCAATTCTTAGCATTTGCAATATCTCACAATTAGAGGAGTAAAAAAACAATCCGGTCTCATCGTTTCGCATAATGAGGGCAGCAAGCTTGGGAAACTCCACTGCATTTGGATTAGATATTGCGGACGGATTATACGGCTTAGGAAATCGCTTGGCTACACATTTTTCTATTTTTTATTTGCATTTACCCCCTTGATATGTATTATATTGCCGCTAATTTCCATACTCACGTCTACGAGATTAGCTGTGTCTTCTCTGACCAATCAAAACATCTTTACCGTCTCTCGCCTCAATGCTGAAGTGCGACTTTTGCTTGAAAATGAGATGGGTATTGTTTGGTTAGTTGGTGAGATTTCTAACTTCTCTGCTCCCGTTTCAGGTCACTGGTACCTGACCCTTAAAGACTCTCGCGCTCAAGTCAAATGTGCCATGTTTCGTGGTAACAATCGCCACGTCACCTTTAAACCACAAAATGGCAACCAAGTACTGGTCAAAGCTCGTCTATCTCTCTATGAACCTCGCGGCGACTACCAGTTAATTATCGAGAGTATGCAGCCAGAAGGCGATGGTCGACTCCAACAACAATTCGAAGAGTTGAAACTTAAACTCGCAAGTGAAGGTTTGTTTGCTCAGAGCAACAAACGCCCTTTACCCGAACATCCTAAACGCGTGGGTGTCATCACTTCTAAAACTGGCGCAGCCCTGTTTGATATTCTTGACGTACTCAAACGCCGTGATCCTTCATTACCCGTGGTCATCTACCCTACTATGGTTCAGGGAGAAGAAGCCGCTATCCAAATCGCTCAAGCGATTGGTTGTGCGAATAGCCGCAATGAGTGTGATGTTCTGATCGTCGGTCGTGGAGGCGGTTCATTAGAGGATCTATGGTGCTTTAACAACGAGATTCTCGCCCGCACGATCGCGGCCAGTCAGATCCCAATTATCAGTGCGGTTGGTCATGAAATCGATGTGACGATCGCCGATTTCGTCGCGGATATGCGTGCACCGACACCGTCTGCTGCCGCTGAGCTAGTCAGTCGTGATAATAGCCATAAAGATCAAGCTCTCATTGGCCGTCAACACAAGCTTGTTGCTGCGATGCGCCACTACATCAATGAACAAAAACGGTGCACCATCTCACTTGTACACCGTTTGGAAAGACAGCATCCAAGCTATCAGTTGCAGCGCCAAAGCCAGCAACTTGATGAGCTAGAAGTGAAACTGCACCGCGCGATGCAGCACTATATTTCAGTTCGCCAGCAAAAAGTCGAGCGTCTGCAACACAGAGTTGCTCTCAACTCCCCTTTCAAGCGTCTATCTGAACAGAAAGGGACATTGCAAAGACTCGAACAGAAACTGTTGGATGCGATGGATAGAAAGTTGCTTAACACACGTCATCAACTGGCACTGGCGGCTGAAAAACTTGACACCGTTAGCCCTCTAGCAACGTTAAAGCGCGGTTATTCCATTACCCAAACAGAACAGGGCAATGTGGTAGTTCGAGCCACAGACGTAAAGACAGGTGACATCTTGGTCACCCGCTTATCTGATGGCGAAGTTTGTTCAACAGTCAATTAGCAACAAACTCAAATGTTACTTTCGATTTAGACTTTAACTCATTACAGCTGTTACAAAAATAGTTGGCTGCTCCACACGCCTGAAGCTTCTCAAGTTCCGCGTCACAATCTGGGCAGTAGCCTATTTTCTTGTAGCTGACTTGGCAGCTCTGGCACTCATATTGTCCATCCCACTGCAGTTCAGCATTACAGCTAGGGCATTGATTTTCAGTCATAGCACTCTCTTTGATCTAACAATATCTTTCCATCAGTATCATTCGCTTCATCATCTACCAGCAATGATCTTAATCAGTATAGACTGCGCTTTGCGTGCTTAACCTGATACATTGACTGGTCCGCACGTCGAATTATCCCTTCAATCGAATCACTATTTGGCGTATGACTGTAGCTATAGCCGACACTGACTTTGACCTGATAGCCATCAATGAGTCGCATACCATTAAAGGCACGTTCTAAACAGCCAGAGAAGTCTTCCAAATCGGACAAGCTTTCGAAGCAACAGAAGCCAACAAATTCGTCTCCTCCATAGCGCCCTAGCACCGAACGAAGCTGAAACTGTTGCTTGAGTACTTCGGCAACTTCGATCAACACACTATCCCCAACATCATGACCAAAGCGATCATTGATATATTTGAAGCTATCAATATCGATAAAAAAGCAGGCAAACAGCAAGTTGCGATTTTCATCATTCAACAATGTATTTTGCACTTCTAATTGCAACATTCTACGGTTGAAACAGCGTGTTAGAGGGTCACGGCTTGCGTGAAAGTGCAGTTGCTCTTCCAACTGATACTTTTCCAGTGCAACCGCATATAACGAAGCGACCATCTCAAGTATTTCGAGTTCTTCTGTGGTTGGGGAGGACGGTTTTTCGCTGTAAATGGCAAATGTACCAAGCACGCTACTATCAGATGCAATGATCGGTACAGACCAACAGGCATGCAGATTCGCTTGCTGAGTTAAAGCCGTATAGGGCCGCCAGTTTTCATGCTGATTTATATCCGAGACGACAACCGGTTTTCCCGTTGCCGCGGCTGCACCACAAGAGCCGACTTGAGGTCCGATGGCAACCCCTTCAATCGCTTGATTATAAAACTCAGGCAAATGTGGGGCGTATTCTAAATACAAGTGTCCGTCAATATGTCGCAAAATAGACGCGAGCCTTCGACCAAATAATTGTTCCGACAATGCGATAACGGCTTCATTTAGTCGAGACTTGTCCATTCCTAAAGCTAACTGCTGCAACAAACGATTCACTGCCCGGTGAGCATCGAGCAGGCTGTACGTGTTCATTTCGCGTGCCTTATTCTTTTTTAATATAGTTATATGAGGAGAATATCATATACACATATGAAATTATCTGAACTGGAACACGCTTAGATGATCTTGTACAGATCATCGGCAAAATCCATTTTGATCAGCGATCTACCCTAAAAAGAATATTTATATAACCACATACCGAAAGCATAAGTTACATATGCTGCATTTCAATTTTAAACAGGATTTAAATCCAAGTATGAATCAAAATCCAAACCAAACAGGATTTAATAAAAAGATCATTTACTACTATGATGGCTTTACACTGGTGTGCATTTCAATGTTTTGCTCATCTATCTGAGTTAAGCGCACTTCAATAGCAGCGTATTCAGTCAATGAGTTTACATGGCTGCCACCGCAAGGGATTACCGCTATTTCCCCCTGATGGAGATCGCACTGCCAGTAACGCGAATCGGTCAATGCTTCACCATGACACTCTACTTTGACCTCTGAACCAAGTTCGATCCACTGCAACAAAATGTGATTCACCTGTTGTTGAATTTGCTCAAGATTACTCAGCATATCTGCGCTGTTCAGGCCACGTTTACGTAACGTTTTACCTAGTCGATAGGTATCTAAGCATTGATCAGGAGTAACAAAGCTGGTGACCTGAGCATAGCTGTTAAAATCGTAATGGCCATGAGGGTCTTTGCGGTCAGCGTCTTTTCTCCAATAACCTTGCTCCGTTAACACTTTGTTCAACGCTAAGTAAGATAAATGACCCGCGCTATGTCCACGACTTAGCGAACCTTGGTAAGCCTTGTCTACAGCAAGAGTTACTCGCTCTCCTAGCTGCAATGCAGAACAATCTGCTGCTAAACAGTGTACGACGACAAAACACCAACCGGATTCGTCACGCTTGACTGGAATCTCATGCCCAACATATAACTCACCCGTTGCCAGTTCTACCGCACCAACTTGGCAATCAAGAACGGGGAGCTGGTTCAGTGTCCCTTTATCTGCCGGATGATCCGGCCAAATGTGGCTAACAGGGTGAAAGGGCGTTTTATCCGTTACAACGTAAAGATATTCACTACCACGCTGTAGCAGTTGAATGTCTGCGTCTAACTGCCAGATTCCGTGGCAGAATTGGGTAATCGTGGGGGTAACTTGCATCGTTTATTCCTATAAAAAAAGCGCCGGAACGAATGCGGCGCTTTTCATTTAACTCGACAATCTGATCTTTCTCATCAAGATCAGTTTTTACGATTTTTCATCATGCTCATCAAGCGCTTACGTTTACGCTCTTGAGACAGTGTCATCTTGTTCGATTTGCCTTCGAACGGGTTATCACTGTTCTGGAACTGAATACGAATTGGTGTACCCATAACTTCCAGTGACTTACGGTAATAGTTCATCAAGTAACGCTTGTACGAATCTGGTAACTCATTAACCTGGTTACCATGGATAACCACGATTGGAGGGTTGTAACCACCTGCGTGAGCGTATTTCAGCTTCACACGACGACCACGAACCATTGGTGGCTGGTGATCATCCGTTGCCATCTTCATGATACGAGTCAGAACAGAGGTACCGACACGAGTCGTAGCCGATTTGTACGCTTCTTGCACGGATTCAAATAGGTGGCCAACACCTGTGCCGTGAAGCGCTGAAATAAAGTGAATACGGGCAAAATCAACAAAGCCAAGACGACGATCGAGCTCTTTCTTGACCTGCTCTTTGACGTCCATATCTAGGCCGTCCCACTTGTTGACAGCGATAACGATAGAACGACCAGCATTCAGCGCAAAGCCAAGTAAGCTAAGGTCTTGATCTGAGATGTTCTCACGCGCATCGATAACCAGCATAACAACGTTCGCGTCTTCTACTGCTTTGAGTGTTTTTACTACCGAGAACTTTTCGACCGTTTCGTTAATACGAGTACGACGACGAACACCCGCGGTATCAATCAATACGTATTCGCGACCATCACGTTCCATCGGAATGTAGATAGAGTCACGAGTCGTTCCTGGCATATCGTAAACAACAACGCGTTCTTCACCCAAAATTCGGTTTGTCAGTGTCGATTTACCTACGTTTGGACGACCGATAATGGCCAGTTTGATTGGCTGATCTTGAAGACGCTTGAACTCTTCTTCCGCCTCTTCTTCGCTGTAGTCGAGCTTCTCGTCTTCATCGACAAACTCGGTCAGATCTTCAATCTCACCTTTTGCTTCTTCAAGAAGTTGCTCTGCGAATGGGTTAAGAGCTAGATCGATAAGTGCCGTTACGCCTCGGCCGTGTGCCGCAGCGATTTGATACATGTTTTCTACGCCAAGCTGCCAAAATTCTGCACTTGCCGCATCAGCGTCGATACCATCAACCTTGTTTACAACCAGCATTGATGGCTTTTCAATTTTACGTAGGTGTGAAGCAATAGCTTGGTCAGCAGCAGTCAAACCAGCACGACCATCGACCATAAACAGTACAACGTCTGCCTCATCGATTGCCGCCAGTGACTGTTGAGCCATTTTGGTTTCAACACCTTCTTCTGTGCCATCAATACCACCGGTATCAATAACGATAAATTCGTGTTCACCAAGCTTAGCTTGGCCATATTTACGGTCACGAGTTAAGCCAGGGAAATCCGCAACCAATGCGTCGCGTGTACGAGTCAATCGGTTAAACAACGTTGATTTGCCAACGTTTGGACGCCCTACCAGAGCAACAACAGGTACCATAACAACCTCTACAATATTCTTTACTTTATGTAGTTATAGGTAACGACTCAGCAGAAATCACGTCGTGAGACCTTTACCTATAACCACATCAAACTATGGGTATCTAAAACAAACAAACGGCTCCCAACTGTTACCAGCTAGGAGCCGAATGTGAATTATATCACACGATTACTCGTTGATCGTCAGTTTCTTTACATCGCCATTGCGAGTCACAGCTACGTAACCACCGGGAACCGCAATTGGAGCAACGGCAAAGCCACTACTGTTGACTTGCTGCATCGAGACAAACTCGCCGCTACTGCGATCAATCCAATATAAGTAACCTTCGCTGTCACCAACAACAACGTACTGATTAATCATGACTGGTGCTGTTACCAAACGATGCTCTAATTGCTCGTTTGACCACAACTCCGTGCCACTACGAGCATCAACCGCCACAATGTGGTCTTGGTCGGTCACAACAAACAAACGGCTACCGTCACTCACTAAGTCAGTTGAGGATGAGTAGTTGCGCTTCCACGCCGCTTTACCCGATCGTAGATCGATGGCCGTCAACTGACCGTTATAGCCAACAATGTACAGTGTACTGCCTAAAATTAATGGAGATGCATCAACGTCGACTAGACGATCGATTTCTGTCGCACCTTGTGGCATACCAATTGGCTGCTGCCAAATGAGTTGTCCACGTTCGACAATAGCGGCGGCCAATCGACCATTAGCCGTACCCCAGAACACACCACCAGAGGCAGTCACAGGTGCACTGTTACCACGTAAAGTCAGACTTGGAACCTCTGTACTGATGGTCCATTTTACTTCACCGGTCACTTGATCCAGTGCCTGCAAGATGCCCTTGTTGGTATGGACAATAACAAGGTTGCTATCCGTTGCTGGTGCAGCGAGCACTTCACCATCAACGTCAGCTTGCCAATTTAACTCACCCGTTTCTTCGTTGAAGGCGAATAGACGCCCATTTTCGCTACCGACGAAAATTTGACTGTACGCTGCCGTAATACCACCAGACAATCGAGCCGACACATCAGCTTCAACATTGGCTTCCCAAAGTGTTTTACCACTTTCAGGATCAAGTGCTTTAACCACGCCATCACGACCCGCGACAAACACTTTGTCGTAAGCATATTCAGGAGTCAGCTTTGAGTAGTATTGCCCTACACCACCACTGACTGAATTACTCCACTCAGATTTAGGTGTGAACTCGCTGTCCACTTGAGGAACTGGCGCCATGATAATGGTGTCTTCTTCACTAGCACAGCCCGCCAGTACGCCAACAAACATTGCCGTTGCAAGCGCCTTTTTAAGCATATTCTTCATGCTACGCCCTTACTTGGCTAGGTCATCCAGTTTCATTTGTAGAGCCTGGCTAGCGTCACCAGATTGCTGCGCTTCTGTGTATGCAGAATACGCTGCTTGTGTATCGCCTTTACGCAACAAGATGTCGCCTTTCAACTCAGCAACACGACCTGCCCAACTTTGGTCAGTGATGTTGGCGAGTTCTGCGATAGCGGAATCAAACTCACCTTGCTCCGCTTTAACACGCGCAAGACGGTAGTTAAGTACCGCAGATACTGCTGCATCTTTGGTTGCAGACTTCGCCCACTCTAGTTGAGCCAACGCTTCATCCAGATTACCCGCTTCAACTTGAACTTTAGCCAGTTGTAACGCAGCAAGCACTGAGTATTCAGTCTCTTTGTTGGCATCAATGAAAGCTTGAATATCGCCTTCTGCTGATGCGCCTTTTTCTGCTAATGATTGTACCGCTTTGGTGTAGCTTTCAGACGCGGCTTCTTGAGCGGCTGTTACAGAGTCTTGATAGTAACGCCAACCAAACAGACCGCCCAGACCAACAACCGCACCCAAAATGACTGCTTTGCCGTTCTCTTTCCACCAATCTTTGATCGCTTCTACTTGTTGTTCTTCAGTATCGTAGAGTTCCACTTCCTGTCCTCTTACATCTTAAAAAAGTGGCGATACTCATCACCACTTTTGAGAATAGATAAATTGTTTAAACTAGCTCAGATAGTTTTGCGATAACGTCTGCTTGGCTGTATGTATCTTGTGTACCACCAATCAGATCTTTCAGTACAACTGTGTTATCCGCAACTTCGTTTTCACCAAGAACCAATGCGACCGCTGCGCCGACTTTATCCGCACGCTTGAACTGCTTCTTGAAGTTACCACCACCAAAGTGGTTCATAACACGTAGACCTGGTACCTGCTCACGCAATGTTTCCGCTAGCTTCATACCCGCCATCATAGTGCCTTCACCCGCTGTGACCATGTAAACGTCAACGCTACGACGAACTTCAGTTAATTCCAAAGTTTCAAGCATCAATACTAGACGCTCTAGACCCATAGCGAAGCCAACAGCAGGTGTTGCTTTACCGCCTAACTGTTCAACCAGACCATCATAACGACCACCACCACAAACGGTGCCTTGTGCACCTAGGCTCTCAGTGATCCATTCAAATACAGTGCGGTTGTAGTAATCCAAACCACGAACTAAGCGTTCGTTAACTGTGTATTCGATACCAGCAGCGTCAAGAAGTTCACAAAGTCCTGCAAAATGTTCTTTAGACTCTTCACCTAGATAATCAGAAAGGCGAGGTGCATCGCCAAGAATCGCCTGTACATCTGGATTCTTTGTATCCAAAACACGTAGTGGATTGGTATGCATACGACGCTTACAATCATCATCAAGAACATCAAGATGCTGCTCTAAGAAAGCAATCAGTGCGGTACGGTAGTTCGCACGATCATCCAGCGAGCCAATAGAGTTAAGCTCAAGACGTACATGCTTATCGATACCCAGCTCACGCCATAAGCGCGCTGTCATCATAATAAGTTCAGCATCAACATCAGGGCCATCTAGACCAAATACCTCAACACCACACTGGTGGAACTGACGGTAGCGACCTTTCTGTGGGCGCTCATGACGGAACATCGGTCCCATGTACCACAAACGCTGCTCTGAGCGATCAATCAGGCTGTTTTCAATGCAAGAACGTACACAACCCGCAGTGCCTTCTGGACGTAGAGTCAGGCTATCGCCATTGCGGTCTTCAAAAGTGTACATCTCTTTTTCAACCACATCGGTTACTTCACCGATTGCACGGCTAAATAGATGGGTCATCTCAACGATTGGCATGCGCACTTCATTGTAACCGTATGCGCTGATTACGTTTTTCACTGTGTTTTCAAGTTTTTGCCACAGTGGTGATTGAGTTGGAAGGCAATCGTTCATGCCTCGAATTGCTTGGATTTTCTTTGCCACAATATCTACCGTTAGGTTAATTACTTAGCGTAATCTAGGTTGAGATTAATCTTGTACTTTAATGTCGATACGTTGTTTCTCGTCAAGAATCGCAGCCTTGGCACGAATCTTCGCTTCAAGTTGCGCAACGAGATCATTGTTATCAAAACGCTCTTTTTGACGTTTGCCGTCTTCGTAGAAAGCACTCTTCTTGTTGCTTCCTGCTAATCCTAGATGCGACACTTCAGCTTCACCCGGACCGTTAACGACACAACCGATAATCGAAACATCCATCGGTGTAATAATATCTTCTAAGCGTTCTTCGAGTGCGTTGACCGTACCAATGACATCAAATTCTTGACGAGAGCAGCTCGGACACGCAATAAAGTTGATACCGCGTGAACGAATACGCAGTGATTTCAGAATATCGAAACCAACCTTGATCTCTTCAACTGGGTTAGCCGCTAAAGAGATGCGCAGCGTATCGCCAATCCCTTCCGCTAATAACATACCAAGACCAACAGAAGATTTAACCGCGCCAGCACGAGCACCACCCGCTTCGGTAATACCTAAGTGCAGCGGCTGATCAATTTTCTTCGCCAGTAGTCGGTACGAATCGACAGCTAAGAAGACATCCGACGCTTTTACACTGACTTTAAATTGGTCAAAGTTGAGACGGTCTAGAATATCGACATGACGCATTGCTGATTCAACTAGGGCTTCTGGCGTTGGTTCGCCATATTTCATCTGGATATCTTTTTCCAGAGAGCCACCATTAACACCAATACGAATAGGAATATTTTTGTCGCGAGCACAATCGACAACTGAACGAATGCGTTCTTCGTTGCCTATGTTGCCTGGGTTAATGCGTAAACAGTCAACACCGTACTCAGCAACTTTAAGTGCGATTCGGTAATCAAAGTGAATATCCGCGACAAGTGGGACATTGACCTGTTGTTTGATCAGTTTAAATGCTTCGGCTGCATCCATAGTTGGTACAGAAACTCGCACTATGTCTGCACCGACATTTTCCAAAGCACGGATTTGAGCAACAGTCGCTTCAACGTCTGTTGTTCGGGTGTTGGTCATTGACTGTACTGCGATTGGTGCACCGTCACCAATAGGTACATCGCCCACGTAGATACGAGTCGATGGACGACGTTTGATCGGAGATTCGTATTGCATAGTAATTTCTAAGGTAAGTTGAATCTTGCTACTTTGCCTGAAGTATACCCAGAAAGGTCGACAGGTTCACTCGCTAATGTCATTGAAACGTTTTCAGGGGCACCTAAAATGACGCTATATGGCAAATTGCCACTTAATTCGAGCGTCTGCCCTGCTTTTTTCACACCAGTCGATAATGTTTTACCTGAAGAGTCCTTAACCTGGATCCAGCAATCATCTGAGAAAGTGAGTTTGAGCAGATTAACAACCGTGTCGGATTGCGTCGATTGAACTGACTCAGACACAGGCTCTGCTTCCGTAGTATTAACGTTTTGCTCTAGCTGTTTTTCAGGCTGAGCTTGTTTTGCAACTTCTGGGACAATTTCTGTCTCTAGAGGCGCTTGAGAATCTGGTTGTTCTAACACGGGTTCCACTTCTGGCACGTCATCGGCATTAGCATCGAGCGCAACCTCTGGTTGCGGCTGCGCACTTTCTAAAGTGGTAAAGTCGAGCTCTTGGTTAGCAGTCTGCTGTTCAAGCTCAATTTCCTGCTCTGTTTGGCTGGTTAAGTCGAGCATGGTCGTTTCTTGGTTTTGCCACCACCAAACGGAAGAGATACCAATAATGACCGCAAAGATCCCCCAAGTAAGGGTCATAATACGGCTGTCATGGGCTTCACGTTTGGTTTTTCGTGAAAAGCTCTTCATCTCCTGAGGTTCTGGCTTAGTTTCTTCACACCCGTCCAATGCGCAAAGGACGACGGATTCTTCAATTCCTACCGCTTTAGCGTAAGAACGTAGATAACCGCGAGTAAAGGTCGCAACCTGATCAGAAGCAAAGTTGTTGTTTTCAATATTCTCAATGACTGAAAGACGGAGACGGAGACGGTCGGCAATTTGCTTTTGCGATAAACCAAGTTGCTCACGTTTGTTCTTTAATAGCGTACCCGCTTGTACTTTTTCTACTTGCTCTTCGCTAGCTGGAGTTTGTTGTTCAGCAGTCATGATGGTAATAATTCTCTTCTCGTTAGTGCCTTGCTAATTCGCATCTTAATTATTTATTTTTCGTTGAATGCGAGATAACCAAGCCCTGAAATAATTCGAGGTCAAAGCCTCATTTAATAAAAAGTTACGCTCCACTCAATAAACAGGGGAATACCCCGAAAGCGTTAACCTTTAATTCTAATAGATATCATAGATGAAACAACACAGAGAAAGTGCATATTTTACAAGCAGCTCAAGGTTTTTCGTTATTTTGACATAAATATCGCTACACGATGTAACAAAAAAGCCAGAGCGAGGCTCTGGCTTTAGTAAATTCTTACACGTGATTATGAAACCGCTTTAATTTCGATGGTCTCACCTTTTGCAGCTTTGTTGATCGCAGTACGTTTAGTACGGTCAATGACATCACCCACCAACTGACCACATGCTGCATCAATATCGTCGCCACGTGTTTTACGTACCGTGACTGTGTGTTCGTACTGCATCAACGTTTTCTGGAAGCGGTCGATACGAGAGTTGCTTGGCTTCTTGTATGGTGAACCTGGATACGGGTTAAACGGAATCAGGTTGATTTTACAAGGCGTGTCTTTGAGTAGCTCTGCCAACTCACGTGCGTGGTCCATGTCATCATTAACATGGTCAAGTAACACATACTCAACGGTTACCTTGCCGCGGTTAGCGTTTGAAGACGCAATGTAGCGACGTACAGATGCCAAAAAGTCCTGAATGTCCCAACGGTCATTGATCGGCATGATTTCACTGCGAAGCTTATCATTTGGTGCATGCAGCGAGATCGCTAAAGCAACGTCAATTTTACCCGTCATCTGATCAAGACCAGAAACCACACCTGAAGTGGACACAGTAACGCGACGCTTTGAAAGACCGAAACCTAGATCATCTAGCATGATCTCAAGTGCTGGGATCAGGTTTTTCATGTTCAGTAGCGGTTCACCCATCCCCATCATAACGACGTTAGTAATTGGGCGACGACCAGTCTCTTTCTGTAGACCGATTTCACGTGCAGCACGCCAAACCTGACCAATAATCTCAGACACTTTTAGGTTACGGTTAAAGCCTTGTTGCGCCGTTGAACAGAACTTACACTCTAACGCACAGCCTACCTGAGATGAAACACAAAGCGTTGCACGGTCATCTTCTGGGATGTATACCGTTTCAACGTCTTGATCACCCACCTTCATAGCCCACTTAATCGTGCCATCAGAAGAGTGTTGTGCTTCCGCCACGGTTGGAGCTTTAATCTCACAACGAAGCTCAAGTTTCTCACGTAACTTCTTGTTAATGTTGGTCATGTCTTCGAAGTTATCAACACCGAAATGGTAGATCCACTTCATTACTTGATCTGCACGGAATGCTTTTTCACCGAGCTGGTCAGCAAAAAACTTACGCATACCTTGACGATCAAAGTCGAGTAGATTGATTTTTTCAGTGGTCATGTGGCCTCTCAAGCGACGGAACATTAAATAAGGGCGCGAATTGTACAGCCTTTACGCAGCGACAACAAGCATTGTAAAGCCACGTATTTATTAAGGCGTTAATATCGCAATGATTAAATTTTAAACAGCAATAATCAGTCCGCCTTTTTGACAGGCTGAATAGGAGAAAATTATTGGGCGACTTGCTTTATCTTCTCAACAATCGCTTTAAGACCATTACCTCTGGAAGGGCTCAGGTGTGCAATCAGACCTAGCTGTTCGAAATAGCCATCAGTATCAAAGCTCGCGATCTCCTGAGTGGTTTTGCCATCGAATGCAGCCAGCACCAGTGCAATCAGACCTCGAACAATGCGTGCATCAGAGTCAGCACAGAAATACCACTTGTCTTCTAGCTGTTCGTGAACCAACCAAACCTGACTCTCACAACCTGCCACCGTCACATGTTGCGATTTTAGCTCTTCAGGCATCTGAGGTAGTTTTTTACCCCACTGGATAACCTGGCGATAACGGTCTTCCCAGCCTTTGAAACCTTGCATAGTCGCAATGATATCTTCAACGCTAATATCGTGGCCAAACGGAGATTGAGGAAACGACGACATAGAAAAATCCACCTGTTACTTACTGTGTTTTTGGATTAGCTTTTCAACAATGCGAGATACGGCAACAAAGCCAAAGGTCGCCGTCACTACCGTTGCAGCACCAAAGCCACTCGCACAATCCATACGTTTTGGGCCTTCCGCTGTCGACTTAACGCCACAAACCGTGCCGTCTGCTTGAGGGTATTTCAACTGCTCAGTTGAAAATACACAATCAATGCCAAACTTACGTGCTGGATTGGTTGGAAAATTATGATGGCGACGTAGCGTATCTTTGATTTTTTTCGCTAGTGGGTCCTGAATCGTCTTAGTCAAATCAGCGACCTTTATCTGGGTTGGATCAACCTGACCACCAGCACCACCAGTGGTAATGACTTTGATTTTGTTACTACGACAGTAGGCAAGTAAGGACGCTTTTGCTTTTACGCTGTCAATCGCATCGAGTACATAGTCATACTCTTTACTCAAGTATTCGTGCTGATTGTCAGGAGTGATAAAGTCATCGATCAGATTAACTTTACATTCTGGGTTAATCAGCTTCACTCTCTCTGCCATCACTTCGATTTTACTTTGACCAACAGTACCAGACATAGCGTGGATCTGACGGTTAATATTGGTTACACACACATCGTCCATATCGATAAGTGTCAGTTGACCAATTCCGGTACGAGCTAAGGCTTCTACCGCCCATGAACCCACGCCACCAATACCGATGACACAAACGTGCGCAGCACGCAAAATCTCGACTTCACTGTTACCGTAAAGACGGCGAGTGCCACCAAAACGTTGGTTGTAATTATCAGAAGCTGGAGTATCGAGTTCGCGCATATTGGTTTTCCGCTTGGTACAAAAACAAAGAGTGCGATTTATACGCACTCTTCAATAAAAAGTCTAGATGAAGGAGACGGGTCCTTGTTCAACTATTGTCGCTTTTCCGGTGGCAATGCCCAAGGCGCTTGAGTCGTTGAGTTTTCAAGACCCAGCTTCCATACACGACCAAAATGTTTGTAGTGCCCAGCTTCGATCCCCGCTCTCGGCCCCATGCCGTGATATAAATCAAGATGGTTCTGCTTTACAGCCCCACCGGTATCTAACACGATCAAAAGACGGAGCTGATGTGCGCCACTCCATGAACCATCTGAGTTCAGTAGAGGTACTTCAGCCAATATAGGCGTCCCCATAGGAAAGATACTGCGGTCGCCAGCAACCGACGCCATAGGCAATAATGGAATTCCGGCAGAACCTGTTACTGGCGCATCCGCGCGCGGTTCAAAGAAAACAAATGACGGATTTTGCTCTAGAAGTTCACGAACAGTCTCTTCATCGTTTGCCAGAACCCATTCCTTGATCGCTTTCATTGACATTTTCTCGCGTGAAACGAGCTCTCGCTCAATCAACACGCGTCCAATACTCACGTACGCTTTGTTATTTTTGCCGCCGTAAGCGAAGTATTCCAAAGTATCGTCATCTTCAAAATGAACAAAACCACTGCCCTGAACCTCCATTAAAAATGGATCTATCATATTGGCAGCATAGCCGAGCTCTAATCCTTGTCCGCTAAGCGCACCATCATAAATTTGTGCACGAGTAGGACAATCACTTTCACAAGCGGGTTTACCATAAACCGGATATTTGAAGACCTCGTTCGGTTGATGACGAAGCTCCATGACTGGAGAAAAATATCCCGTAAATAGGACATTGCCTTTTTTATCTCCACCACCTAGCTGTGCAGCCTGAATGCCGAAGTTAGCAAACTCTGTCGGCTCACCACTTTGAAGAATCCACTCATTGAGTTTTTCATACAAAGGTTGGTATGTGGCCGCCAATGAAGGCGAGTTATCGACGACCAATTCAGTCTGACGATGGAACTCAGTAAAGTCACGAGGTTTGTCAGACTCAACAAGTGAGGATTTATTCAAAATCGAATTGAATTCATCATCGATATATTGCTGAGCACGATCGGTGGGTTGCGCACAGCCAAACAAAACGCTGACTGCGGCGATAGGAAGATATTTTTTGAACACTAATTTTATTCCTTTCAAGCGATGCTAAGAGCATGACAAACTTGACTGAAATACGCAATTAGCCAGCCGTTAGTGAATGTTAATTTTAATCGTTTTCTGACAATCGATACACCGGCTGGTAGTGAGGCTCGGAGATAAGTTGTAACTCAGTCAACTCTTCATTGAGCACTTTAAAGCGACGAGTCTTATCTCCAACTTGATACTCAAGATATGTCCCGTTCCAGGAGTAGTGTGTGTCTACAACCCCACCATCAATCGCGACTCCCGCAGGTGTCACGACAAACGCTTCTGCAGAATAAGACGCGACGTTCTGTTCAGTCCAAGTCCCATAAAGATTCGACTTAGGGTATTTTTTCTCTAGATATAAGTCATAAAGAACATTGGCCAACATAACGGCACCAACAGCGGCGACGATCGCTAACAGCAAAATGGCTCGCTCTATGAGCTTCTTTTTACCCTTACTTACACTACTCACTTTCTTTACTACCTACCCATCACTAGTATGGAATTCACTCTCTAAGTGTCGTTCAAAATATAGACAATTTCGAATCAAATCTCCTAGCGCCGCTCAGAGTGACGCATTATTCACAAGTTCAGCTAGAAGAAACACTTATACCCAAGCCTAAAAACAATAGATTTAGACGCTAAAAAACGCTTGCCGAAAAAAGAATAAAATTGCAATATATCTGTATATAAATTCATTACGGAAGATATTGTGAAGATTCGAAGTACAGCTCTGGTTAAGGGGTTCAGACAATCCGCTCCCTATGTCAATGCTCACCGAGACAAGACCATGGTTATCATGATCGGCGGTGAAGCTGTAGCAGATGGAAATTTTGCCAATATTATCAGCGATCTCGCACTGTTGCATAGCTTGGGCGTGAAAATTGTATTGGTCCATGGAGCGCGTCCACAAATTAACAATCTTCTTGAACAAAATAATCATCACACGCCTTACCACAAAGGTATCAGGATCACCGATGAGACATCTCTCAACTACGTTATGCAAGCCGCAGGGCAACTACAGTTGAGCATTACCGCACAGCTATCGATGAGCCTCAGTAATACGCCGATGGCCGGTACTCAACTCAACGTTGTCAGCGGTAACTTTGTCATCGCTCAACCGCTCGGTGTCGACGATGGCATAGACTATTGTCACAGTGGACGCATAAGACGTATCGATGCACAAGGCATCAACCGTATGCTTGATCAAGGTTCGATCGTTTTACTTGGCCCTATCGCCAGTTCAGTGACCGGAGAATCTTTCAACTTACTCTCTGAAGAAGTGGCGACCCAAGTCGCAATAAAATTAAATGCCGATAAGTTGATTGGCTTCTGTTCTGAACAAGGCATCATTGATGAAAATGGCAACGCGGTCGCCGAGCTGTTTCCCAAAGACGCAGAACGGATTTTGTCTCGTCTGGAAAACGAACACGGCAGAGACAATGACTCTTCTTCGGGGACTTTACGTTTCCTTAGAGCAGCAACAGCAGCATGTCGAGCGGGTGTTCCACGTAGCCACTTGGTCAGCTACAAGGTTGATGGCGCACTGATTCAAGAGCTTTTCTCTCTCGATGGTATCGGTACTCAGGTCGTTGAGGCGAGTGCAGAGCAAGTCAGACTTGCCGATATTGACGATATTGGCGGCATTCTTGATTTGATTCGCCCATTAGAAGAGCAAGGCATTCTTGTTAGACGTTCACGTGAGCAACTCGAGCAAGAGATTCATCAATTCACCATTATTGATAAAGATGGGCTAATCATTGGTTGCGCTGCTCTTTATCCTTATCCTGATGAGAAAATGGCAGAAATGGCGTGTGTGGCCATTCATCCAGAATACCGCGATGGAAATCGAGGACTGTTGCTGCTTAACCATATGAGATTGCAATCAAAAGCTCAGGGTATCGAACAAATTTTCGTCCTGACGACTCATAGTCTCCACTGGTTTAGAGAGCAGGGTTTCCATGAAATGGGTGTCGACTCTTTGCCATCACACAAGCAAAACTTATACAACTATCAACGTAAATCGAAAATACTCTCTTTACAGCTGTAAGACGTTGATATTCTCATAGTTGCGCTTGAAGCGGTGAATTTTCCTACATTATTCACTTTATTTCATTCGTCAGATTGTTTAAAATTCGAGCTCCCAAATTAATGGGAGCTAAATAGGATTCGCTTATCCGCTTAACTTATTCGCAAGTTAAGTCGCAAGGATTGCTTGAGGTAACTCACTACGTCACTTAGAGCAAACTGTCGATGAAAAAAATTATCTGTAACTCAGTCCAGAGTTTTTGGGATATGGCAGACAATGAACTGCTAGAAAATCTAGACGTTCACTGCGTATTTCCCGTTACAGAAGGCTTAAAAGCATTCATTTTGAACTATCAAAAAAAAAATACCTCATTCGCAGTATTTCTTTCACTAAAGCACTTTAACTTTTGCATTCGATAACCACGGAAGGTTATCCATTCGCTTGCAACCGCTCTATCAATCCACTTGCTCGCTCAGTCCGAACCTTAATGCCTCTTTTCATCACTCTATCATCGACATACAAGCTCAAACGCTTCTTGGCTCGCGTGATCCCTGTATAGATCAACTCACGTGTTAAAATAGGGGTAAACTCAGGTGGAAGAATCATTAGAGTATGCTCAAACTCACTGCCCTGTGACTTGTGAATCGTCATTGCGTAGGCGGTTTCATGCTCTGGAACTCGACTTGGCAGCACCGATTTCACGCTACCATCCGGAAGTTCAAAAAAGACTTTCAACCTTGGCTGACTGTCTGACTGATCAAGCATACAGATACCAATGTCACCATTGTAAAGCCCTAGCGAATGGTCATTGCGTGTCACCATTACTGGTCGACCGTGATACCAAATTTCATCCTGAACCTGAATAAGTTTACGTGCAGCCAAGGCGCGTTCAATACGCAGATTTAGCCCTTTAACCCCAAAGTCTCCCTCCCGAATAGCACACAACAAACGACAGCGTGAAAACAGTTCCAATACGGCTTTCGCTTTATGAGCCGCGGTTTCAAGTTCACCGGTACTAGCATCGTGTTGCGAAATATTCATACGTTTGAGGTAGTCGCTGTACTCGTTGACTAGGGATTGAATTAATTGACTGTAGTGCTGACTATCGATAGGAAATCTCGCGATATCAGCAAACTCTTTTTGCCACACCCAATCGACTTTCTGCGCCGAGCCTGCGTTGACCGCCTGAGAAAGTTGACCGATACCTGAGCGTGCATCAAAACGGTAGCTCTTTTTGAGCATACACAAGCTATCGGCTATCGAAGGTTGAACATTATTTGTCTGAGCCAGTGTTGTATAGCCCGTTAAACGCGCCACTTGCGTCGCTTGTAACTGACTGAAGCCAAAATGACTAAACGAACAAATATCCCCAAGCACCGCTCCCGCCTCTACCGAAGCAAGCTGGTCTTTATCGCCAAGTAAGATCAAACGCGCATGCTTAGGTAACGCATCAATCAATTTGTACATCATCGGCAGATCAACCATAGAGGCTTCATCGACGACAAGAATATCTAAGTGAAGTGGATTATCTTGGTTATGTCGGAACTCTGCGCTGTTTGGTATCGCGCCCAATAGACGATGAAGGGTACTTGCATCTGTAGGAATCGCTTGCTTGAGCGCTAACGATACTGGCAAACCAGCGACCGCTTTACCTATCGATTCCGTCAAACGGGCTGCTGCTTTCCCCGTCGGCGCCACTAGTTTAATGGTTGGGTATTCATTATTGCTTTGTGCTTGCTCGATAAGCGCGGCAAGTAATTTGGTTACCGTTGTTGTTTTACCGGTTCCCGGTCCACCTGAAATCACCGCAAAACGTCGGCTCAGCGCAACCGCTGCCGCAACCTTCTGCCAATTAACACAAGCAGCCATAGGGACCAACTCATCTAACACCAACAAATCAGAGACACTTTTCGCCGCAACAAGCTTTTGGTCTATGGTAGGCCAATCCAAGATTTCCTCGCACACGACGTCTAGGTGATCGCAAACCATACGCTGACGAAGCACCGAATTTAGCTCTCCAGATTCAAAGCTTTTCTTAATATCTTCAAATAAATAGCGATAGTTTCTGGCAAAAAGATGATCGAGCAGGTCTGCGAGCTTTTGTACTTCAGCAGGCTTTTGGATCATAGGTGACCCAAAGCTATTTAAGCGTTCGGCTAGCGCGACTTCGTAGTGCCAATAGCGATGAAGGTAGAGCCGTTTACCATCAAATATTAGTGGCAGCGATTCTCCCATTGTTCCGACTAATGGCGCCGAACTAAGGCACTGATGCCAATCCACTCCGACCAAGATTTGATTAAGTTGATGGGCAGCCTCACCAAAAAGACCAAGCTTTGCACTGAGATCAACCACCTGTCCCTGAGCATCGTTCAATGGAAGACAAATATGACCTTTTCCTAACTCACTACTCACCACTCCGGCAATGAACCCCAGATATGGGTCATGAGATTGAGACTCGATGAATCGAGCAAATTGATAATCAAGTTGTCGGATACCGCCTTTCAGCGCTAACTGCTTGAGGGTTTGAACTAGATTCATCATGATCAAAGTAACTCCATCTGGCCTGCGCTATTTTGCTTCACATCAATCGCTTCACCATCGATCAGTTTGTCCATATCGGTCAAAAACTCTAAGCTCGGTTTGGCACTAAATACACCATGGTCACTCGCGCCATCCATACCTCTCAAAAACAGGTAATAAACTCCACCAAAATGCTGCTCATAATCATAGTTGACGATGCGGCTGCGCAAAAAACGGTGTAGTGCTAAAGCATAAATCTGATATTGAAGATCGTAGCGATGATCGGCCATTGCCGTCCTTAATGCATCGCCGTGATAGAAACTCACCTCATCGCCAAGGTGATTAGATTTCCAGTCAAGAACGTAATACTTACCTTGGTGTTCAAATACCAAGTCAATAAAACCCTTCAACATACCTTGAACGGTGTGAAAACCGAGGTCACCCGCTTTGGCTGACAGCGGATCATGGCGCTGAATCGTTCGGTTAAGTGCTGGAGCCGAAAGCACTTCAATCGGTAATAAGAATTCCATCTCAACCAGTCGTTGATTAGGGCCTTTTTGTTTGAGTAACAAAGATTTACCATCTAAAGGTGTCGCTAACACAGTATCGATAAGTTGCTGAAGGACAGGCAGCCAATTGATGTCTAACTG
This sequence comes from Vibrio sp. M250220, assembly GCF_036533795.1. Lineage (NCBI taxonomy): Bacteria > Pseudomonadati > Pseudomonadota > Gammaproteobacteria > Vibrionales > Vibrionaceae > Vibrio > Vibrio sp. M250220. The sequence goes on from NZ_JATABI010000003.1 coordinate 28,406, forward strand.
CTCACTTTCTAATAGCTGGAGAATAATTTCACTGTTTTCAACGCTGGTCGCAGGCAGAGTGAACTCAACCTCTTCAAATAAGGTATGTAAGAAGGTGCCAGGTCTTGCTCCTCGCGGAAAAGTAAAAATCGACATTTCTGGGTCGGCAATTTCGTCTTGATCCTGTTCATCGGAAGAATCAATATCGAGGTGCATCAGATCCGTGAAGGCTTCATCGCTATGATGAGAGCCCTGCTTTACCAATCCTGAATAGCTGGTAATCCGCCAGTTACGATCAATCTCATGACTCAGTTCACTGGCTGTCAGTGAATGTTGAGACTCATTTAGTAAGCTAAACGGTTGTAAATGCTGTTGGGGCAACGCTGAAAGCACAACGCAATTCAATCCATCCACTTGCTTTTGAATAGCTATGGTTAAATCTTGTATACCGCCCTGTAGACCATCCTGAAGCAAATGCCCCATCGCACTATTGTGAACCCCCGTAGGCTCTTTGGTTGAACGCCCATTTCTCAACGGAGACGTGCCAATAAAACAACCATAAACCGCACGAGTTAAGGCGACGTATATCAAACGCAGATCTTCTGCCAAACGCTCTTTGTCGGCCTGAGCAAGCGACGAATCCTGCTTAGCGATATCTAAAATGGTTCGATCTTGCTTAGCATCGTAATACTTGGCTTCACTTGCTTCTCGATGACTCATAGCAAAAGGCAAGAAAACAAGATCATATTCAAGACCTTTTGACTTGTGAATCGTCACGATTTGCACCAAGTTGCGTTCTGACTCCAAACGCTGAATTTGCTCCTCACTGCCTCCCAAACCATTTTGCGCATCACTGATTGCCTGAGCGAGCCAACGCAGCAAACCGTGGTCACTTTCCAGCTCTTGGCTCGCCTGTTGTAAGAGCTCGCCAATATGCATTAAGTCAGTAAGATTGCGCTCACCCGCCTCTTCTTCGAGCATACGTTCGGCAATATGACGCTTACTCATCACACTGCGCAGCATGGGTAGCACACCACGCTGACTCCATAGCTTGCGATACTCTTTGAATTCATTGATCGCACTTTCCCACTCATTCTCATCATTATTGAGCTTGTCGAGTGTTCCGGCATCAAGAGCAAAAATTTCTGAAGCGAGACTGGCACGCAAGGCACGGTCATTTTCAGGTGTAAGTACAGCTTGCAGCAAACGCTGAATATCTTGTGCGATCAAAGAAGTAAAAACGCTGTCACGGTTCGAAAGGTACACGCTCGCTATGCCCTGCTTGGCTAGCGCTTCTTTAACCATGCGACCTTCGCTACCTGTACGAACTAGAACCGCTATATCCCCAGCCTGTATCAGATGCTGCTTATCACCATCAACGAAGTAAGCCCTCTGCTCTTGCGCCGCCGTTAGTACTGCCTGTATCTGGTCAGCCGTGGCTTTGGCCATAGCTTGCAAATACTCACCTTTCGGTAGCGGTTTATCGTCAGCGTCTTGCAGCCAATAGGTCAGCGCAGGTTGCTTTTGGTCACCGATGAGCCAAGTGCGATTTTGAGCTTTAGGACTATGATTAACCGCAAGGAACGGAATGTCCTCATCATAAATAAATGGACTGGTCGGTAGTTCAAAAATCTGGTTTACAGCCGCCACCATATCTGCGCTTGAACGCCAGTTGGTTCCGAGGGTGAAGTGAGACGAAACCTGCTTACGAGCCTTGATGTATGTAAAAATATCAGCGCCACGGAAACCATAAATGGCCTGCTTAGGATCGCCGATCATGAACAACCCACATTGTGGATGGTTCAAATAAATACGGCTAAAAATACTGTATTGCAGAGGATCGGTATCCTGAAACTCATCAATCATCGCAACCGGATATAGCGTCCGAATACGCTCCGCAAGCAATTCTGATTCATCGCTATCAATGGCAGCAGAGAGATTAGTTAACAGGTCATCAAACGATAACCACTGTTTTTGCTGCTTCGCTTTTGCCAGCATAGAGCGGCAATGCTCTATTGCATGAGCAAGAATCGGCGCTTTAAGAGTGATCGGATTGGCAACAAATTCTTCGATCGCCGAAAATACAAGATGCTCTGGCGCACGCCCTTTTGGCGTTTTATCAAACAGTACCTGCTGAGAAAAACGCTCCAGCTTGTCTGGAGAGTCGTAGCCCGTGGTATCGGACGCAGCCCAATGGTTGACCTCTTCCAGCCACGCTGGCAGGGATTTTTTGGTGTAGCTGCGTTTATTCACATCAGAATCATTGATGATGGCAAAAAGGTCATCCTGATGGCTTCGCCACAACTGTTTCAACTCATCAATACGTTCAAGATTTTGCTTATGCAGATCCGCCAGCGTGCCACTCATCGCTTTAACCGAAAGGCTTAACGGTGCTCCCGTTAAATAATTACTGATATCGCGCAGCAGATCAGAAGGAGCGTTCCATAGTCGACGAACTTCACCCGCCAAGTTCAGTGGCAATGGATAAAAATTTCGCCGCCAATAGTCAGCAACCACTTGTGCTTTAAGGTGGCTTTCATCCGTGACAAATTCATTATTAAATCGACTGCCTGACTCAAACGCATTTTGGGTCAGCATACGCTGACAGAAACCGTGAATGGTATAGACCGCGGCTTCATCCATTTGCCTCTCGGCTTGAAGCAAGATATCAGCAGCCTGCTTATGATCATGAACCTCTTCAAGCAGAGGTTGGATCACAGGGTCATGACTTGTCCCTCGAGCAAACGCCAATCGTGCATCATGAATCCTCGCTCGGATACGATCGCGCAATTCTGCCGTAGCCGCTTCCGTAAAAGTGACCACTAAAATCTGATCAACAGTTAAAGGGACTTGGTGCTTGGTTTCTGGATCACCATGACCCAAAAGCAATCTGAAGTATAAGCCAGCGATGGTAAATGTCTTACCCGTACCCGCCGATGCCTCGATAAGCCGGGCACCGTGCAAAGGAAAAGTCATGGCATTTAGCGGGGTCACCATCGACGTTGCTGTCATAAAAATTCTACCTTTCTAATCAAAACCCAAGATCCAAGTGTGATCTAGACTTAAAAATGATTGTAATTACGTTAAACGCCTAAATAGTTAGGACTTTATGGGATCTTTCTCACGGCAGAAGATTGTTCTAACCGCTAGTATCCGCGACATGTGTTGAACAAGTGACGTTAACTTTGGATTTAACCGCACTTGTGAACAACCAACCGAATCATGGTCCCTCTGACCTGTGGCCGTACAGCGAACGCCCTACACAATAATGATTTACTGGCGGCCACCTACTTTCCTCATACTATCAATCACTCAACATCTTCACGATTTTTTGCGGTTAAGCGCGGAGCCTGAAGCACCAATGCACTCATCATTCGTACTTGTGCTGCCAGCTCGTCACTCCAGTTCGGCCAAACTCGCGCGATATAAGGATTATTACCTTCACCAGCAGCCATAAAGCTGTCATTAAATGTTTCCGCCATTTTTTTCAGCGACTTCTCTTCATCGTCTACCCAATTACCACGGCTAAAACCCGCTTCAACACACGCTAAGGCGGTTTTAGGGAAATAGCACAACGGCTGCGTCATACCCTGATAGAACAGACGGATCAATTCAGCTAACAGTGAATTAGCATATGTCGAATCATTGACGGCTGGGTAAACCAGATGAACCACGCCCTCTTTACGATCGTAGCCAATCATGTGAGTGGGCTTATTAATACCCATCGCTGACATTGAGAGGTGATCAATCCACGCGGCGAGGTAGTCTTGAGCACGAATGCTTCCGCTACGGTAGCGGATCAATCCAGATTGATAGTGTTGGGTCAGCCAGCCAGTAAGGTTGACGAGTTTATCCTCTCCCAGCACATCGAAGCTGAGTTTAATTTCCAAATCCTCATGTTCAGCACCACATAAGAAAGTTAATTTCTCGACCAATTCTTCAGCCTGAACGCGATTGGTTTCAAATTCAATATCACCGAACGCACCTACTGGCAGCTTGCCTTGAGCACGTTGTTGTTCAACAAAGCGTTTTATAACGGTTTGTGAATCTTGTTCACCTGCCAGTCGGTGCTTCAGCAAACTATCGAGCAGACCATCACGCATCTGATAGCTTTGCAGACCATTCAGTACGAAAGGCTCGTCATCTTCCATAACAGGCAGTGGCGGTTCAAATATTACTTTCAAACGGCGATTGAAAAAATACTGAACAGGTAAACGCCAAAAACGCTGCAACTCAACCAAATCCAATTCCAACGGATAAGTGGCATCGAGCAGATAATCCTCAAGCTGACGGTTAAACTCACCACCGCTTTGACCTTGTCTATTTGCAGCGGGCAGCCACTCTTTGGCATAGCTTGGCTGTTGACCGACAAATGCACTGGCACTAAATGGCACCATAGAATGGCGATGAATCAACCGACGAAGTAACCCATCTCCAGACGCATCACTAGGTAACGACTCATCGCCCTCCAAGCAATAGTTTTGTTGGCAATATTCCGTTAACTCAGACACCAATACCGACGGGACGCGCTCAGTATTGTCCTGAATCGAACGGCCAACGTAGCTAATGTAAAGCGTTTGCTGCGCTGAAAGTATTGCTTCAAGGAACAAATAGCGGTCATCGTCACGACGAGAACGATCGCCTGGTTTGGTTCGACCATTCATTAGATCGAAACCTTCTGCGGGCATTGAACGAGGATAAACACCATCATTCATCCCCAACAAACAGACAACCTTAAATGGAATTGAGCGCATCGGCATCAAGGTACAAAAATTGACTTGTCCAGCTAAGAAGCGCTGACTGACTCTCGTTCCTGCGAGTTTATTGTGTAGATACTGAGCCACGATCGCTGGCGCTAAGGTTTGCTCAAAGGCGGCATCAGTAAGTTGCTCTTTAAGATTGGCCAAAGTATCTCGAATCGATTTCAATGCTGCCTCACCTTCCAACTCGACCAAGAAAAAATCATCGAGCAATAAGGTGAGGACTTCACGCCAGCGATCAATTGACTGGGTGAGTTGCAGTTGTTGGCGATAATCGCTGATGGTTTCAATAAAGTGCGCCAGCTTACCCGCTAGCTCGGCCCCCATGCCCTGAACTTCATTATAAGGGGCGATCGTTCCTGATTGAGATTCAAACAAACCAGCGCTATTTGGCATCGCGTAACCAAGTAACATACGCTCAATGCCGAATTGCCATGTATTTTGTTCGGTTGCCGGCAATTCAAATTCCTCACTCGTTGAGGCGTTCAATCCCCAACGAACACCTGATTCCTCAACCCACTGCTTAGCTAAAATAAACTCATCTTCGCTTAATTCAAATCGTGATAGTACTGCTGGAGTTTCGAGTAATTCCAACAGCTCTGACGCCAAACAACGAGTATTCGGTAAGTTAACCAACTGCATAAAGGCATTAAGGATTGGACTTTCTTGATCTGCGGTTCGGTCGGATATTGAGTAAGGAATAAATCGTTCGCCCGGCGCATTCCCAAATACCGCCTGTATCGCAGGGCTATAGGCATTAATGTCCGACACCATAACAATAATATCGCGTGGTTTGAGGGCCGGATCCGAATCGAACATCGCTAATAGCTGGTCATGAAGCACTTCTACCTCACGCATCGGGCTATGACAAGCATGCAAGGTCAGCGACTTATCTTCCAAAACGATGACTTGCTTGTGTGTACTGGTCTCTAGTTGCTGGTCATTCTGGTGTTCTTCCAGATTGAGAATATCCGCTTGTAGATGGTGAAGTAGGCTATCTCGTTCGATATCAACAAAAGCTTCGATCTCGTTCGATTCAAGCTGTGACAACAAATACATGTTATCGCGCCCCAACTTACCCATAGAAGCCAACAGGCTATTGCCAACCGCGTCGGTATGCAGTTCGTCGATGACGTTCTCTTCTAGACCGCCTTTTAACTGTTCGCTTTCGCCATGCTGTTCGGAGTGATTCTGATTCCATACCACATGCTTACGATGCTTAGCCGCTAAACGAGCAAGGAATTTTCTATCTCGCACTTCTCCCCAATAGTAACGACAAGGATTGGTAAACATCAGATGAACGTCGATATGCTCACCAATAGCTTTTAACGCATCCATATAGCGCGGAGGCAAAGAAGTGATACCAAACACAAATAAGCGTTTTGGCAGATGATCAAAACTCGCCTGGCTGCTCTCTAAGGTATCAATAAAGTGCTCATAAAGATTGGCACGATGGTAAGGTGACTGACCAAGAGCGACCGTATGATCATAAAGTGCCTGCCATAGGATAGGCTGCCACGGATGTTCGTCCTCGAGTTCAAACACCGTCTGCCCAGCCTCCCAAGCGGCTATCCATTCTGGACGATAGACGAGATAGCCATCAAAAATATCGGCTATTTTTTCAGACAACTGATAGAGCTTAGATTTGTCATCATCTTGCTCTAAATAGTGTTTGAGTGGTTCAAACTCCTCGCGCCCGAGTAACTCAGGCAAAATCAGCATCAATTTCCAAGTCATTGACTCTTTGTTAAATGCGCTGCGTTTGGGTACGTCAGGTAGAACCTGAGTAAACATATTCCAAATAAAAGTAGCTGGCAGAGGGAACTCGATGTTCGCTGCCACTCCAAACTCCTTGGCTAGCTCCATCTTTAGCCACTGAGACATCCCCGGGCTCTGAACTAAGATCTGCTCTTGCTCAAATGGGTTTGACAAAGGGTTAAGCCGTACAAGCTCGACAAGTAAGGATTTTAATATATCCACTTGATTGGAATGGTAGACAGTAAACAAAACACACTCACACTATTAATGCCGCAACTAGGGTGAGACTAGCACATGCAGCTAAATTTCGAGAGTGTTATAAGCGTATGATTTGGCTCGAATCAAAATACCCGCTCAAGCCTTAGACAGACAAGAGCGGGTAGGAGGGAGAAATTATCAACCCATTGTTAGAGAGCTAATTATTGAGCGATGAGATCTTTGTAAGCGATCGTTTTGCCTTGTGGCTTTTCATTGGCCAGCTTGGCTTTAGGCGCACCAGGTTGCGACAACCAGTACTGTGGATCTTTCTTCTCATTCAGTTTCGGACCACACTCACCTTGTGCACCACTACGCTCTAGACGCTGTAGTACACGGTCTTGTGCTTGCGCTAGACCATCCAATGCTTCCTGAGGCGTTTTCTCGCCACTTGCCGCTTCAGAAACGTATTGCCACCATAGCTGTGCTAGCTTCGGATAGTCAGGAACGTTGGTTCCCGTTGGCGTCCACTGCTTACGTGCATCACTGCGGTAAAACTCAACCAAACCGCCGAGTTTCGGCGCAACTTCTGTCATAGCATCAGAGTTGATGTCTGATTCACGAATTGGAGTCAAACCAACCAGCGTTTTCTTCAAACTCACTGATTTCGATACCACAAACTGAGCGTATAACCACGCTGCCTGACGGCGGTCAAGTGGTGTGCTGTTTAGGAATGTCCAAGAACCTGCATCCTGATAACCCAGCTTCATGCCTTCTTCCCAGTAAGGACCACGTGGAGAAGGTGCCATACGCCATTTTGGCGTACCATCTTCATTCACGACCGGTAGTCCAGGTTTGGTCATGTCAGCAGTAAAAGCGGTGTACCAGAAGATTTGCTGAGCAATGGAACCTTGCGCCGGAACTGGACCTGCTTCACCAAACGTCATGCCCTGAGCTTCTGGTGGCGCGTACTGCTTGAGCCAGTCTACGTATTTAGTTGTCGCATACACTGCGGCTGGGCCATTGGTTGCACCGCCACGAGCGACATCTGAACCGACTGGTTTACAGCCTTCAATACGAATGCCCCACTCGTCAACCGGTAAACCATTTGGAATACCCTTATCGCCAGCACCAGCCATTGAGAACCATGAGTCAGTGAAACGCCAACCTAGAGAAGGATCTTTCTTACCGTAATCCATGTGTCCGTACACAGGCTCACCATCGATAGTCTTCACTTTATCGGTGAAGAACTCTGCAATATCTTCATACGCAGACCAGTTCAATGGAACACCGAGTTCATAGCCGTACTCTTTTTTAAACTTGGCTTTTAGATCTTCGCGCTCAAACCAGTCCGCACGGAACCAGTATAAGTTCGCAAACTGCTGATCAGGAAGTTGATACAATTTACCGTCAGGCCCCGTTGTGAAATCCAAACCAATAAAATCAGGCAAATCCAAATATGGGTTAGTAACGCTTTTTCCTTCACCAGCAATGAAGTCTGAAATAGGTACAACTTTTCCGTAACGAACGTGAGTACCAATTAAGTCGGAATCGTTAATGTAGCCATCATAGATGTTACGGCCAGTCTGCATCTGAGTTTGTAGTTTCTCAACGACGTCACCTTCTTGAATTAGGTCATGATTCACCTTAATTCCGGTAATTTCATAAAATGCTTTCGCCAAAACTTTCGCTTCATACTCGTGCGTTGTGATGGTTTCAGAGGCAACATTAATTTCCATACCTTGGAAAGGCTTAGCAGCATCAATGAACCACTGCATCTCTTGCGTTTGTTCCTCTTTCGACAGCGTCGAAGGAGTAAACTCTTCACTCATCCACTTTTTCGCTGCTGCTATATCAGCCAATGCAGCAGGAGAGATTGCAGCAAGCGCAAATGTCAGCGCCAAACTACGTGCAAGGTAAGACTTTTTGATATCCTTTTTCATTCTTGTGTAACTCCAGTTATGAGTATTCTGTCTCTTACGTTATTGATTACGCTCATGACCCTATGACTATGGCTTACTGTCAGCTTGGTCAGGAACACATGTCAGTCAGTTGTTGTTATCCCCATTTCAAAACCGTACCCAGCCAAACTACGCAGATCGTAAATGGCACCCAAATTGTCAGTTCAGTAAACCCAATAAATCCCAAGTGGATAAAAGCGGAGCTTAATAAACCGATAAACAGCCGATCACCACGAGTGGTTGTGATCGGAAGGAATCCTTTGCGCTCAATACATGGTGTACGAATTTCTCGAACCGTCATCGTGAGCAAGATCAGAGCTATTCCTAGGAAGAACAGTGCTGAAGGTGTAGTCCATGCCATCCAAGCCATAATGTTTCTCCTTATACTCGACCTAACGCGAAGCCTTTCGCGACATGATTTCTAACGAACCAGATAACCAAAATACCCGGTAAGATGGTCAGTACCCCAGCCGCAGCCAACACACCCCAGTCAATACCCGACGCGCTGACGGTTCGAGTCATAACAGCTGAAATTGGCTTGGCCTCTACGGATGTCAGCGTACGAGCAAGCAACAGCTCGACCCAACTGAACATGAAGCAGAAAAAAGCCGAGACCCCAATCCCCGAACGGATCATCGGCAAAAAGATTTTGATGAAGAACTTAGGAAAGCTGTAACCATCAATGTAAGCGGTCTCATCGATTTCGCGGGGAACACTCGACATAAAACCTTCCAGAATCCATACCGCGAGAGGCACATTGAACAGACAGTGCGCCAATGCGACCGCGATATGGGTGTCAAACAAACCAACCGAAGAGTAAAGCTGGAAGAATGGCAGCAAGAACACGGCTGGTGGTGCCATACGGTTGGTTAACAGCCAGAAGAACAGGTGCTTATCACCGACGAACTTAAAACGAGAGAACGCATAAGCAGCAGGCAACGCAACCGTTAAGGTAATAACCATATTCATCACTACATAGATGATCGAGTTGACGTACCCCATATACCAACTAGAGTCGGAGAAAATGGTCTGATAGTTCTTAAACGTCCAGTTCTCAGGAAAGAAGCTCAGGCTTCCTAATATCTCTTGGTTTTCTTTAAAAGACATGTTGAGCAGCCAGTAAATTGGCAGCATCAAACAGATGATGTAGAACGCTAGCCCGACGATCTGTGTGTATCGGGTATATGTTGATTTTGTCATCGCCATTGTTGTTTCCTTACTTGCTTTCACCGTGCGTCATTGCGGTGTAGAACACCCAGCTCACCAATAGGATGATCAGGAAGTAGATGATCGAGAATGCCGCAGCCGGACCAATATCAAACTGACCAATCGCCATTTTGGTGAGTGTCTGACTGAGGAATGTGGTTGAGTTACCAGGGCCACCGCCAGTTAAAACAAACGGTTCGGTGTAAATCATGAAGCTGTCCATAAATCGGATCAGAATGCCGATCAGAAGAACGCTCTTTAACTTAGGTAGCTGAATGTAACGGATGATTGACCATGTCGATGCTCGGTCGATATTCGCAGCTTGATAGTACGCATCCGGAATCGCGCGCAGCCCCGAATAACACAGGAGTGCTATCAATGAAGTCCAGTGCCAGACATCCATCAGAATCACGGTTAACCACGCATCAATTGGATTGCCTGCGTAGTTGTAATCCACCCCCATACCATTGAGAGCCCAACCAAACAGACCGATGTCTGCACGACCAAAGATCTGCCAAATGGTCCCTACCACGTTAAGCGGGATCAGCAGAGGAATGGCCAGTACAATTAGGCAAAAAGCAGACCAGCGACCTTTGGTTGGCATGGTCAAAGCAACGATGATACCTAGCGGTACTTCGATGAGCAGAATGGTAAAAGTGAATCCAAACTGGCGCACAAGTGCACCGTGCAACCTTTCATCATTGAGAATCTCACGATACCACTCCGTGCCGACGAAATAAGCCGTATTGGCGTCAAAGATATCTTGTAGCGAGTAGTTCACTACGGTCATAAGAGGAACAATGGCACTGAAAGCCACCAGCGCAAACACTGGCAGGACAAGAAACCATGCTTTATTGTTTGAAACCTTATCCATTACTCTTCCCCTACATTGACTAAAAATTCATCGACATACAGCATGGTCCATTGCTCTGGGAAGCTGATATAAGCGTGTTTATCAGGCACCGGCTGATCTTCTTGTAAGCGTGCTTTGATCTGCTTAGAGCCCAATTGCAAGGTGACGATTTTGTAGGTACCAAGGTCTTCGACATGGAGCACTTCACAGCTCAACGCCGACTCATTACCTTTCTCCCATACGTGGACAAACTCAGGTCGAATGCCGATTTTGATGTTATCGCTCCCTGCCTGAGAGATGGCGTGGCGGTAAGATTCAGATAGTGGCACTTCTACATCATCAAACCGAACGCCATTTTCCGTTGGAGTGACTTCCATTAAGTTCATCCCCGGGCTACCAATGAAGTAACCAACGAAGGTGTGATTTGGTCGTTCAAACAACTCACGCGGCGTTCCAAACTGAACAATCTGACCGTTGTACATCACGGCAATTTCATCAGCGAAAGTGGACGCCTCAAGTTGGTCATGAGTCACGTAGACCATAGTGATATTGAACTGCTGATGAATCTGTTTGAGCTTGCGGCGCAGCTTCCATTTCAGTTGTGGATCGATAACCGTTAACGGTTCATCAAACAGAATCGCCGAAACATCATCTCGAACTAAACCACGCCCCATAGAGACTTTCTGTTTTTCATCCGCCGTGAGATGCTGGGCTTTTTTAGACAACACATTAGTCAGCTCCAGAATCTCTGCGATTTCAGTCACCTTGGAATGTATTTTGGCTTTATGAACCTTCATATTGCGCAGTGGGAATGCAAGGTTGTCGTACACCGTCATGGTGTCGTAAATCACCGGAAACTGAAAAACCTGAGCAATATTGCGATCTTGAGGACGAAGTTCATTCACCCTCACATCATCAAACATCACATCCCCTTGAGATGGGCTCATTAAGCCAGAAATGATGTTGAGCAAAGTGGATTTACCACAACCAGAAGGCCCTAGTAACGCGTATGCTCCTCCTTGTTTCCAAACATGGTTCATCTCTTTGATGGCATAAGTCGAAGAAGACGTGGGCTTCTTATCATAGGTGTGAGCCAGTGAATTAAGTGTAATTTGAACCATGAACGCTATCCCCTAACATCACGAATCGGGGCATGGATGAGATTGTTATCCATACCGAAGACATAAAATTTGTGGATTGGAATGTAGATTTTGATCATCTCATCAACGTCGTAGCTATGAACGCCCGGTAAATGCAGCACCATATCGAGATGAGCGTTGCGCACATGAAGGAAGGTTTCAGAGCCACTGATTTCCGCCACTTCAACCTGAACGGTGAGCTCAACATCATCATCATTTTTAGGCAGTAAGCTCAGATGACTTGGCCGAATCCCAAACTGGTAATGACCCATTTCCAATTTACTTAGTGACTGATTTAACGGGAAATGTGCACTTTGATCGAACGTCACTTCGTTCGAGGTTATTTCCCCAGAAATAAGATTGATCGGCGGTTCACTAAATAGGGTCGCGGAGTCCACATTGTCTGGGTGATGGTAAACAGAAGCGGTTGGACCAGACTGAATCACTTTTCCTTCATGAAGAATGGTCGTCGTACCTCCTAGTGCAAGTGCCTCGTTCGGTTCGGTCGTCGCGTAGATAGCAATCGTATGTCTGGTCTGAAATAGCTCGCGCATCTCCTGACGTAACTCTTCACGCAATTTGTAGTCAAGATTCACTAATGGCTCATCGAACAGAATGATCTCTGCATCTTTTACCAAAGCTCTTGCCATAGCCGTACGCTGTTGCTGACCACCTGATAGCTCTAGTGGGTACTTGTTTAAGTGTTCAGTTATGCGCAACATTTCTGCTGTCGCATAAACGCGTTCCTGAATCTCTTTGTCTGCCATCCCTGCAAGTCTTAGAGGCGAAGCCACGTTCTCAAACACAGTCAGGTTGGGATAATTAATAAACTGTTGGTAAACCATTGAGATGTTACGGTCGCGTACCGACACGCCCGTCACATCAATACCATTGACTAAAATCTTCCCAGAAGTCGGACGATCCAGCCCTGCAATGAGCCTCATTAAAGAGGTCTTACCCGCTAACGTACGTCCGAGCAACACGTTAAACGAGCCCGGCTCAAAAGTGAGGTTGACATCAGAGATATGCATATCTCCGTCAACATATTTGCTTACCTGCTCAAGTGTTAATGACACTAAAAACTCCTTACCATTCGAACAACAATCTTTTTCGATATTGCTCACTACAGCGAGAGTCGTGCCAACTTACACAAATAAGCAACAAAAAACTCACATATCGTCTTACAGCCCTTTAAACATAAAGATATTTTGATGAACAAGTCAGTAAGGCACTTGGTTTATTAGCAATTTCGCATATGAGACCCCTGTAACATTTGTTAATAAAATGTGTTCAGTTGATGTTCAATGTGTTCATGAAAGTGATATGTTAGATGAGCGTTTGTGAACATTAACGTTCACATACGAACAATTAGAATAATGACTTAATTCAGGCCAATTTAACGCTGCAAGTGGTCAAGACTATGGACAAAACACATCTATCTATGATTGAGCGATCCTGGCAAAGGTGCCGGGAAGCGGGGCTCGTTCACAATAGTCATCCAATAATTGAAATGGAGACCGGTCAGGCCTTTAGCCATACCCTTGAAGAGCATTCAGGGCTATTAACCACTACCCAGCAAAAGGTCCTGCCCTTCTATGACAGCTTACTCGCCAACAGCAACTGCCTGATCACACTAGCGAACACCAATGGACAGGTGTTGAACAGTTGGGGTGAACAGCGTTTCTTCTCGCAACGGCAGCCTCAAGTCTTTCAGAATGGTGTTAACTGGCAGGAAAACCTGATTGGCACCAACGCAATTGGTACAGCACTAGAGACAGGTTCCATTGTTCAAGTGTTTCACGATGAGCACTTCTTAACGTCTAACCGCTTTATGACGGGCTCCGCTGCCCCATTATTTGATGCAGACAGAAAAATGGCCGGAGTGCTCTCGATATCCAGTGACGCCTACATGCCAACCGCGCACACTCTAGGTATGGTAAAGCTGATGTCACAGGCGATTGAAAATCAACTAATTGCGTCCAAGTTTCAAGCAGAACACTATCTTTTGTGGTTTAACACTTCAGCGGAAAATATTGATAGCCAGTGGTCTTCCCTCTTGGTGTTCAATGAACAAGGTGTGATCATTTCTGCCAACCGTCGAGCCGAAGTGGTCTTAGGGCAAGATCTGGCACTTCAGCGTTTAGATCAGATCTTTGATATAAGGCTGGAGCAGTTACTATCCCACCCGCCTTTTAATCCAGCAGCAATCACAACCCACTCTCGCTTTAGCTTTTTTGGCATTATTACACCGCCTAAAGTGCCTAAAGGACGTCAACTCGATTATCGTAAATCGGCTGCCAAAAGCGATCTCAAAAACGCCAAAGCACCTCTTGACTTAGAGCGACTCAATATGGGCGATCCAAGGCTGGCGAAAGCCATCGCTCAATCGAGCCGTATTCTCAATACCGACATCCCTATCTTGATTCATGGCGAAACGGGCGTCGGCAAAGAAGTATTCGTCAATGCGCTTCACTTATCCAGCGAACGTAAACATGCTCCGATGATTGCAGTCAACTGTGCCGCAATTCCTGCCGAGTTAGTCGAATCAGAACTGTTTGGCTATGACAAAGGCGCCTTCACGGGAGCGAACAATAAGGGCTATATAGGCCTGATCCGCAAAGCCGATAAAGGGACACTGTTTTTAGATGAGTTGGGCGATATGCCTATGAATGTTCAGGCGCGCCTGTTGCGTGTTCTTCAAGAGCGTAAGGTAACACCTCTTGGTTCTACGACCTCTTATCCTGTCGACTTCAAACTGGTCTCTGCCACTAACCGCAACCTCAAACAAGATGTAGAAAGAGGCACCTTCCGACAAGATCTCTACTACCGAGTCACCGGATTGAACCTCTCATTACCTTCACTAAGAGAGCGAACAGACAAAGAAGCCCTAGTGAAGTTTTTACTGGCTAAATACGCCCTAGATGGTGAGACACCTAACATCAGTCTCGAAGTGTTGTCGATGTTCAAATCCCACCCTTGGCCAGGAAATATTCGCCAGATGGTTAGTGTCATTCAGATTGCGCTGGCGATGGCTGGCGATGAAACCATTAGCGTAGAACATCTTCCTGATGATTTCTTACAAGATTTGCAACCGTCTCAGCCCGAAGTATTTTCTCCACCAGACCATCACATCGCTCTGCCTTCTAGTCGCAGCCAAGAAACCATAATCAGCGAAGATTGGATGGCGATTTATGAACAAAACGGTCGCAATGTCTCTGCGACCGCTAAGGATTTGAACATTAGCCGCAATACTTTGTATAAGCGGCTAAGAGAGCAAGGAGTACGTTAATCAGTGGGAGACCAAACCTAATGCGTGACTCACTGGTTTGTAGAAAGCGAGGTATCTTAGTGCAACGTAACCAACGACAACTGTTGCAACCACTAGCTCTAAACCCGCAAGCCAGTGAATTTGGGCAACATACTCACTGGCGATACCGACGCTCTCCATCCACACACTGAGTTTAAATAGAGCGGTAGAACCAATCACCATTGGGAAGGTGAACGCGGCATAACCTGGACTAAATGGCAGTCTAAGTAGTTTGATAAATGCCAGATAGATAATCGCTGTCATCAAGACTGCAATACCAAACAAAAGACCAATGATAACGGGTGATGGCTCAGCCGTGACCGTCAAGTAACCCGCAAGTGAAAGGCTGGCAGGTGCTGCCATAATCGCCATGGTTGGTTTCGCAGCATCAGGAATTTCATGCGTGAACATCAAGCGATAGATCATTAGAGGTAGCATAATCGCATATGCCAACATACCAAAGATAAGCGCACCCATAGCAATTTGAGTCAATGCTGGATTGCCCGAAAAAGAGACATCAGCAACGATGATTCCCACGGGTGGAACGAACCAGCTTGGTACCATATGGTGAAGCTCGAAATCCTGCATGCGATGGTAAGCAAAGCTGGTAAGAAACACGATATGTAGTCCTACTGCAAATAGCCATAACATGTCGCCCGCTAGTGGAATAAAATGCCCCAAAGAGTTCGATACCACCATAGTCGCCATCGCGAAGGTAGGTACCACACTGCCCACAACTGGGTGAGCAAGGTCTTCACGTAATAGGTGGCGATGAAACAAGAATTTTACCGCGAGGACCAACAACAATACGCTAGCAATTAAGGCTCCAGACCACTGCGCGTAACCGTTAAAAGGGACGGCATTTTCCCAACACCAACCTAAACTGGCAATCCCTAGAGCTAAGCCCGCCATAGGAGTAGGCGCACCCATCACTTTTGCTTTTGCTGCTTTAATCATTATTGCCTCACAATCTCTTTAATTCGAGGTCAGTTTACGCTTGCCAAATGTTCGAAACTATCTAATTATTTAGAACACACGTTCAGATAAACTAAACACAAAATTATGGCCGCTAACATCTCTCTGAAACAACTAAAGGTCTTCATCGCCATCACTCAGCATGACACCCTGACGGCAGCATCTGAAGCGCTGTTTTTGTCTAAAGCGGCCGTAAGCATGGCACTCTCTGAACTTGAAAAACAGATCGGTCATTCACTATTTGATCGAGTAAATAATCGACTTATCCTCAATCAAGAGGGGCAGAAACTACTGCCTTTAGCGAATGAAATCATTGAGCGTGCGCAAGATATTGAACAGCTGTTCGATAATAATCAGGCATTGTCAGGCCAATTAAGAATTGGAGCCAGTGACACCATAGGCAACCAACTTGCCCCGTATCTACTCAGCGACTTTCGCCGCGAAACCCATCACCTTGCACAAAGCCTATTTATCTCCAACTCAGCACTCATCTGTGAAAAACTGGTCGACTATGAACTCGATCTGGCACTGATTGAAGGGAAAACACTGCATCCTCAGTTAATTTCAACTCAGTTCAGCGACGATGAAATGTGCGTCATTTGTGCACCGAATATGCCTTTTGCACAGCAAGGAGTCATTACCGTTGGTGAGCTAGAGAATAGCCATTGGATCCTACGCGAGCCAGGATCCGGTTCCCGTGAGTTTTTTCTACGAGCCATCGCCCCAAGAATTGAACATTGGCAGGAATCATTCCAACTCAACACCACAGAAGCCTTGATCAATAGCGTCTCTGCTGGATTGGGATTAGGTTGCCTCTCCAAACTGGCTGCAGAGCCAGCATTAAAAGATGGTCGCGTGGTGGAACTCCAGTTACCTCTCGATATGAAGCGCCGCTTCTGGCTACTGGTTCACAAAGAAAAATACCAAAGTCCCCTGCTGAAAACCTTTATTGAGTATTGTCATCAATGGCGCAAAGACTAGCCACTTGGATCTCAGAATTGGTCAGTAACCTAGACTTAATCGGTTAAAAACTGTATAAACAGACAGTAAATATTTTCAATAATTTGAGTTAGAGGACCAACCATGGCTGTAATCGTCAAGTACGTGGTAGAACGCAACGGAGAAGAGAAAATGACTTTTACCTCTAAAGCGGAAGCTGACGCATATGACAAGATGCTCGATATGGCTGATGAGCTTTTTGAGCTATTGGGTAAAAGTGAACTGCTAGAAGATGATGGCAAGCAAGAAGACTTGGCCATGTTCCTAGCACAAAACAAAGAAGAAGTGCTCTATGCACTTGGTGCAAAGCGTAAACCAACACCAAAGCAATCAAAAAAGATTGAAGCTGTTGAAGATAGCGAAGAAGCGCAAGACGACGCAGCGTAACCAAGCAATTCCGATTTGAAACCTCAGCCTCAAGCTGGGGTTTTGTTTTTTAAGGGGAAGTAAAAACTTCCACGTTTACCCTAATATGTTGCAATGGCACTGCTAAAATGACCTTACCTTTCCAAATGAGCAACAGCCATGAAATACCATATCGAAGTCTGCATTGATAATTTAGAATCCCTCCATTACGCCATCAATGGCGGTGCTACCCGCATTGAGCTCTGCTCATCACTCGCTTTGGGTGGTCTCACGCCTAGTTTCGGCCTGATGAATAAAGCGGCTCAAATAGCCTCGATTCCGGTTTACGCTATGATTCGCCCTCGACAAGGAGACTTTGTTTACGAGCAAGATGATATTGACTCTATGTTGCTGGATATCGAAGCCGCCGCAGAAGCAGGATTACAAGGAGTGGTGCTTGGAGTCCTAACTCCTGAAGGCAAGATCGATATGCTCGCGGCTCAGCAATTAACCGACAAAGCTAAAATCTATGGACTCGGAATCACTTTCCATCGTGCTATCGACCAATGCGTTGATTGGCAACAAGCGATAGAAGACATTGTTTCACTGGGCTGTGAACGCATTCTCACCTCAGGTTTGGCAGCCAATGCCGAACTTGGAATCGACGTTTTAAAACAGATGGTAACCCTGGCTGATGGACGTATTTCCATCATGGCTGGCGCTGGGCTAAACGCAGAAAATGCTCAATCCATCGTAATGCAAACCCGAGTTAGAGAAGTCCACCTATCCGGAAAAGCGACTCGCCCTAGCAAAATGCAAACCCAGAACAATCAGACCAAAATGGGCAATCAAGATACCGATGATTACCTTATTCCCGTCACAAGTAGCGAAGCTATTGAAAAGGTAGTGAAAGCTCTCAGTTCTTAGCCATATCACTCTCATACAGATAAAACTAATGCTAACCTTTTGATAATTATGGGCGACGGTAAACTAACTAAAAAATACTACGAGAACGAACTTCAACGATTGCAAATAGAGTTAGTCAAACTGCAAGAATGGGTCAAGCAGGAAGGCCTCAAGGTCGTGGTTATCTTTGAAGGTCGAGATGCAGCAGGGAAAGGCGGTGTGATAAAACGCATCACTGAGAAACTCAATCCTAGGGTATGTAGGGTTGTCGCCCTACCGGCCCCTACAGAAAAAGAAAAAACTCAGTGGTATTTTCAACGCTACGTTGCCCATCTACCAGCAGCAGGCGAAATCACTCTGTTCGATCGAAGCTGGTACAACCGAGCGGGGGTTGAAAAGGTGATGGGGTTTTGTACTCCCGACCAGTATGAAGAGTTTCTAAGATCTTGCCCTGAGTTTGAACGCATGCTGCAACGTTCGGGCATTATTCTACTCAAATACTGGTTCTCAGTTTCCGATGAAGAACAAGAGAAACGCTTTTTAGGACGTATAAATACGCCAATCAAACGCTGGAAATTTAGTCCAATGGATCTCGAGTCTCGCAACCGATGGGCAAAGTATTCAGAAGCAAAGGATCAGATGTTCGCTTACACTGATACCAAGCAGTGCCCTTGGTGGGTCGTCCCTTCAGATGATAAGAAGCGAGCGCGACTTAATTGTATCAGCCACTTGCTTGAACAAATTGAGTATCAGGAAATTTCCTACTCGAAGATCGAGCTACCAGAACTAAACAAAGAAGGCTATATTCGAGCTCCACTTGAAGAGTAAACCTTCGTTCCCGAGAAATACTAAGGCATAGCATGGCAAAAGATCTGTTTTACAGCTTAGATTTAAACCTGTTACGAACATTTCTCGTTCTGTCGCAAGAACTGAATATGCGTAAGGCCTCCCAACGTCTGTTTGTCTCACAGCCTGCCATCAGTTGGCAAACGCAATCACTCCACATCTTGACGGGCTGGCAAAGGTGCTTTAATTAGGTCGATACGTTTTCTCTGGTGCATTGTTTCTGCGTTTGAGAGAGCAAAACACTGTTGGGGACGCACTGGTCAGCCACTTTTTCTACCGGGGTCGTTTTACACTTTTAACGCAATGCGTCGTCAATGCTTTGTTCGCCCAAGTGGCGAACATCTTTGCCTTTAACAAAGTAGATGATGTATTCACAGATATTCTGACAACGGTCCCCCACACGCTCAATCGCACGAGCAGACCACATAACCTGCAGAATATTAGGAATGTTTTTCGGGTCTTCCATCATATAGGTCATCAGCTGACGAATAACCGCTTCATATTCCGCGTCAAGTTTATCATCGAGCTTGTACACTTCCGCTGCCGCATCAACATCCATACGAGCAAAAGCGTCCAACACTTGGTGCAACATGCTAATTGCGTGGCGGCAAAGAGGTTCTAGTGAGACATGGAACTGACGTTCTTTCGTCGTTGGCGATTTAATTGCTGCATGCGCAATTTTGGCCGCTACGTCACCGATACGTTCGAGATCAGTAATGGTTTTGATGATCGCCATAACAAGACGCAAATCTTTCGCGGTTGGCTGGCGCTTAGCAATGATGCGAGTACAAGCTTCATCAATCGACACTTCCATCGCATTCACTTTGTGATCATCTCGAACCACTTGTTTAGCCAGTTCGATGTCATCCTTATACAGAGCCTTCATCGCGTAAGAGAGCTGCTGCTCAACCAAGCCGCCCATGGTTAACACATGAGTTCGGATCGATTCTAACTCGACATTAAACTGACCTGAAATATGACGTCCAAAATTCATAGAATCTCCGTTAAAACTGCTTAACCATATCGACCAGTAATGTAGTCTTCGGTCTGTTTTTTCAATGGTGAAGTGAAGATAGAATCCGTATCAGAATACTCAATCAATTTCCCCATATGAATAAATGCGGTGTGATCACTCACTCGTGCGGCTTGTTGCATGTTATGTGTGACGATTACAACGGTATATTGAGTTTTCAGCTCGTTAATCAACTCTTCTATCGTCAATGTAGAGATGGGATCGAGCGCCGATGTCGGCTCATCAAGTAGCAATACTTCCGGTTCAATCGCAATCGCGCGAGCAATCACCAGTCGCTGCTGCTGACCACCAGATAGTCCAAACGCATTCTCGTGTAAACGATCTTTCACTTCATCCCAAAGCGCTGATGCTCTAAGAGCTCTTTCTACCGCATCATCAAGTGAGCGACTATTTTTAACACCTTGCAGACGCAGACCGTAAACCACATTCTCGTATATTGATTTAGGAAATGGGTTGGGTCTTTGGAAAACCATCCCTACACGGCGACGTAAGGTTGCAACGTCTACATCTGGATCATAGACGTTTTTTCCATGAAGTCTGACTTGTCCCTGCACTTGGCAGCCTTCAACCAAGTCATTCATTCGGTTTATACAGCGCAAAAGCGTGGATTTCCCACATCCTGACGGACCTATGAATGCAGTGACTTTCCCCTTAGGGATTCGCATCGAGACGCCACTCAATGCCTGCGAACTCTTGTAGAACAAGTTTAAATCCTCGATCGCAATCGCCGTTTGCTCATCGCTCAAATTGTTCACATCTAACGGCGCGTGGTAGCCGAGTGTTTGATTGACAGAAAACATGTTTAATCTTGTCCTAATGTTCGATATTTTTCGCGCAAATTATTACGAATACTAATCGCAGTGAGATTCAGCCCTACAATCACTGTCACTAATAAAAAAGAGGTCGCATAAACCAGCGGTCTTGCACTTTCAATATTAGTGGTTTGAAAGCCAACGTCATAAATGTGAAAACCTAAGTGCATGAATTTACGTTCTAAATGCAAAAATGGGAACTGATTATCAACCGGCAGACTCGAAGCTAGTTTCACTACCCCGACTAACATTAAAGGAGCGACTTCTCCTGCCGCCCGCGCCACCGCCAGAATCAGGCCAGTGATGATTGTGGGACTCGCCATCGGCAATACAATTCGCCACATGGTTTCAAATTGCGTTGCGCCTAACGCCAATGAACCATGACGAACTGAGTTCGGAATTCGAGTTAAACCTTCTTCCGTTGCAACAATCACAACCGGTAGCGTTAACACGGCCAACGTCAGTGCAGACCATAGTAGCCCAGGCGTACCAAATGTCGGTGCTGGCAAACGCTCTTGGTAAAAGAGTGCGTCTATTGAACCACCTAAGCTATAAACAAAGAAACCAAGGCCAAAAACACCATACACAATGGATGGTACCCCAGCGAGATTAATCACAGCGACTCGAATCAAGCGAGTGAAAGAATTGTTCTTAGCATACTCATGAAGATATATCGCTGCAATGACACCAAGCGGCATAACGATAACAGACATGATCAGTACCAATAACACGGTTCCGAACATTGCAGGAAAAACCCCGCCTTCCGAGTTTGAATCACGAGGGTCTTCTGACAAGAACTTCCATACCTGCTTAGCCCAACGAGCTAGCTTTTCCAAAGTACTCATCTGATTCGGATACCAAATATCTAAGACTTGGTTCAGCGGAATCATCACTTGTTGCCCGGTCATATCTTCGACAATCATCCCCTGATTTGCCAGCTGACCGCGCAAGTAATCGAGTTTATTTTCGGCTGCTGCTAGAGCTTCAACATAACGACCACTCTGAGTTCGGTAAAGCGCTTCAAACTCATCATCTAGATTTCCATTCAAAGTGCGTTTGCGCTTTTCTAGTCTTAGTCGCTCAGCTTGAGCACTGATCACTCGGACATCGCCTTCAATTAGACGTTCAATCTCTTCGCGTAACTCATTGGCAAAATCCAAGCGGTCGCGAATCTCACTGGTTAAATCCGTTGATATTGTTCCATCTGGGTATAGATAGCCGATAGGATTCGCATAAAAATCACCATCGCGAACTCTCTCGATGACGGCCCACTTAGCGGGGGTTGCTGGCTCCTCAAGATCTATAGAAAGCAACGAAACAAAATCCGCATCGTAGAGATCGCGGTTAGCCACCTTAATATTTAAGCGCTTCACCACCCCCTTATCGATAGTTTCCTGAGGCAGTGCAACGTTCATCTCGGTTAAGTGACTAACTGGCACATATTCAGTCGCATAGATTTGCCCAACTAGAGTATTCCCCTGCGGAGTCTGCCACTGATACAAAGGCGCAGGCCAGAAATAGGAAAGTCCTTTCCAACCAATCAGCAGCAATAGCCCCAACACAGAAAGCAGGCTGACGCTAACTGCACCACCTGTTAACCATATCCATGGAGAGCCTGATTTAAACCACTTAATCACGTTGAACACTTCCTAAATTTTGATCGTTATAGTGAGCGATACTTTTCACGTAAACGTTGACGAACATATTCTGCTAAAGAGTTCACCGCAAAGGTAAATACCAACAATATCAGCGCCGCTAAAAACAACAAGCGATAGTGCGAACTGCCGACTTCAGACTCCGGCATCTCAACGGCAATGGTTGCTGATAACGTACGCATCCCTTCTAAAATATTCCAATCCATGATTGGTGTGTTACCTGTCGCCATTAACACAATCATGGTTTCACCTACCGCACGCCCTAACCCCATCATAATGGCAGAAAAAATACCTGGGCTGGCGGTCAATAACACAACGTGTATCAGCGTTTGCCATGATGTCGCCCCCAGAGCCAAAGAACCATCGGATAGATGTTTAGGTACAGAGAAAATCGCATCCTCCGCAATGGTAAATATCGTTGGTATCACCGCAAACCCCATCGCGAATCCCACCACGAGTGCATTTCGCTGGTCAAAATCGATACCATGCTCGGCAAGATAAACTCTAACATCACCTGAAAACAGTAACGCCTCGATGCTGCCACTTTGAGACAGAATAACCACAGTAAGGATAACAATCGCGGGCATTAGAATTGCGGCATGCCATCCATTAGAGAATCGTCCAGTCAACGCTTTAGGAAGACCATGCCAAACCAAACCAATCACTACCGTCGATAGAGGTAAGAAAATCATCAAGGCAACAACTGCGGCTAAGTGACTTTCGACAATAGGAGCAAACCACAAGCCGGCAAGGAAACCGATAATAACCGTCGGCAGTGCTTCCATCAATTCGATCGACGGCTTAACGATTCTACGCATTCTAGATGTCATGAAATACGCAGTATAGATGGCCCCCAATACTGCAATCGGCACAGCAAATAGCATCGCAAAAGCGGCAGCCTTCAACGTCCCAAATACAATCGGAACCAGACTAAATTTCGCTTCAAACTCTTCACTCGCCGACGTGGTTTGCCACACAAACTCCGGTTGCGCATAACTTTCATACCAGACTTGCTGCCACAGTGACGATAACGAAATTTCTGGATATGGGTTATCCACTACCGCAAGATCTAATGAACCGTCCGTTAGCGCAATGAGGTAAGTCTCATTGTTTGACATCGCGGCTATTTGCGGGGCTTTTTGATATGCACGCTCAAACATCACCAGCTTTTCGCTGGTCGTGTAGTGGCTCTGCACCGTACCGTTTATATAGAAGCTATAAAACCCTTTGCGATAACTATCTGGCAAAAGAAATTGCAATTCTGAGGCAAGGTTGAACTGGCGAATAAAGGTAAGTGAACGCTTACCTTCATTAATCACGTCGAACCACTGAGAGACCAAACCATCGCGGTAAGTAACCAGCAACGAGTATGCCCCAGAAAGTAAGTCAATATTCATCACTGAATGTTGAGGATTTCCCTGACTCAAGTCGACCACTTCATGCACTGCAAAATTTTGTGACTGACGAACCGCCACAATCAATTCAGAGCCAGAACGGAGGTAAAGAGTTTTACCATCTGGAGTTAGTATCAACTGTTCAAGGCTGGATATAGGCGATAGAAACGTAAACGACTTAACCTCGCTGCCATCTTGCCATCGGACCATAACCGTTTGGTCATCGTACCAACCAGCCAAGGTAAGGTCGTCACTATTCGCGAAGGCAAACTTTTTAAGATCATTCCCTTCGCGGTAAAGATTGAAGGGTAGAGACAACTCCGTCACGCTTGGTGAGAATTTACGGTTACCTTTTTGCAGCTCAAAATCTAAGTTAGGCTTGAACAGAGTCACTTCCCCTTGCTGGGAAGCATAAGCAAACCACCCAAGCACAGGGATGGTTTTAGCAAACAGATCACCCGAGTGCCCAAGTTGTTCAGAGAGTACAGGTTTCCGTTCAGAATCGGTTAACGACCAGAAATTGAGCTTACCTTGTGACGACAAGACAAAAGCATTTTCACCATAATCATCGACACCCGCCGCAAGAGCTTGCGTTGCTTGTATCTTTATCGACCGTACATTAGGTGTGAATTTTGCGTCACTAAACAGTGGCAAAACCATCATAGCAAGATAGACAAAAATCAGCACCAGTGCGGCAAGAACACCAACGCCACCAGCAGATACAGTGAAACGAACCAATCGATCTTTTATCAATCGCTTTCGATCACGTTCTCGCAAAGAAAATTCTGCCTGTGTCATTCCTGTCTCATACCTATTTTTATCCTAGGGTATAATATTTCTATAAGGTGACAATTATATTACAGTTCCCAATAAACAACTGAAAACAATGCAATAAAAATGTCATATAAACCCCTTAAGTTGCTATCCAAAGTGAGTGAGGAGGAGCTTCACTCGAGTCCGTCAAGTAGGTAATAGGGTAAGATCATGAGCACAGAGAAGCTGTATATTGAAAAGGAATTAAGTTGGCTTTCTTTTAACGAACGGGTCTTGCAAGAGGCGGCCGACAAACATGTGCCCCTGGTCGAACGAATTCGATTTCTTGGTATATTTTCCAATAACTTAGATGAATTCTATAAAGTACGATTTGCCGATGTCAAACGCCGAATTTTGATCAACCAAGAACGTGGCGGAAATGACAACTCCAAACATCTATTGACCAAAATGCAAACCAAAGCGCTGCGCCTTAATGAGCGCTTTGATGAGCTCTACGCGGACTTGATTCGTGATATGGCTCGAAGACGCATATTTCTTGTTAACGAAACTCAACTCAGTGAAGCGCAGCAAGTCTGGGTACGAAAATATTTTCGTCATCAGGTTCTGCCCCACATCACGCCCTTGATGCTTCGTGATGATATTGACGTTTTGCAGTTTCTCAAAGATGAATATGCCTATATCGCCGTTGAACTCGCACAACAGGAGCTCAACCAATACGCACTGATCGAAATCCCAACCGATCACCTGCCTCGTTTTGTGATGGTGCCTGAGCAGAAAGGAAAACGGCGTAAAACGATCATCTTGCTCGATAACATCATACGATATTGTCTAGATGAGCTTTTTAGCGGATTTTTTGAATATCAGAGCCTCAATGGCTACGCGATGAAAATGACTCGCGATGCAGAGTACGACTTGAGTCATGAGGTTGAATACAGCCTACTTGAACAGATGTCAGAAGGCGTAAGCCAACGTTTAACCGCTATGCCTGTGCGCTTCGTTTACGAAAGAGAAATGCCTAAGGAAATGCTCGATTTCTTATGCGAAAAGCTCAAAATATCAAACTACGACAGTTTGATTCCCGGTGGTCGTTATCACAACTTTAAAGACTTTATTGCTTTTCCTAACGTCGGCCGAGACTACTTAGAAAACAAGCCGTTACCGCCAATGGAGTGTGCGGACTTTGAAGGGTACGCCAACAAATTTGACGCCATCAAGGCGCAAGATATTTTGCTCCACTACCCTTACCATACCTTTGAACATATCAGTGAATTGGTACGTCAAGCATCGTTCGACCCGAAAGTGCTAAGTATAAAGATCAATATTTATCGCGTCGCCAAAGACTCGCGTTTAATGAACTCGCTTATCGATGCCGTACACAATGGAAAAAGCGTTACGGTAGTCGTCGAACTTCAAGCGCGTTTTGATGAAGAAGCGAATATCGAATGGTCACGCGTTTTGACGGATGCTGGCGTAGAAGTACTCTTTGGTGTTCCAGGCCTGAAAATTCACTCCAAGCTGCTACTGATAAGTCGTCGAGAAGAGGACGACATTGTGCGTTATGCGCATATTGGTACGGGTAACTTTCACGAGAAAACCGCTCGAATCTACACCGATTTTTCGCTATTAACCGCCGATCCAGAACTCACCAACGAAGTGAGTAAAGTCTTTGGCTACATTGAGAACCCGTACCGACCTATTAGGTTTAATCACCTCATCGTCTCGCCAAGGAACTCCCGTAAACAACTCTATCGCCTCATCGATACCGAGATAACCAACGCTCAAGAGGGCAAAAAGGCTGCGATTACGCTCAAAGTCAACAATCTGGTAGACAAAGGCTTAGTCAATAGACTCTACGAAGCCAGTTCAGCAGGCGTTGAAATTAAAATGATCATCCGCGGAATGTGTTCACTTGTTCCTGGTGTCGAGGGAGCCAGCGACAATATCAGAATCATCAGTATCGTTGATCGATTCCTTGAGCACCCTCGAGTGCTGATCACCCATAACGCTGGTGATCCTCAGGTCTACATCTCATCCGCTGACTGGATGACGCGAAATATTGATTATCGTATAGAGGTCACAGCGCCAGTCCGTGACCAACGACTTAAACAGCGCATTATTGATATCATTAACATCCATTTTACCGATACAGTAAAAGCGAGATGGATCGATAAAGAGATGAGCAATCACTATGTGCCGCGTGGAAACCGCAAGAAAGTACGCTCGCAGATTGCCATTTACGACTATCTTAAACAGGTAGAAAGACAAACTAGGAATCAGAAACGCAAAGCACAGTTACATACCCAACTTGAGCAGTAGCTTTGCTGATGTTGGTAAGGGCCCCATCACTCTATACACGCAGTGAAGGGGGTAAGCGCCAAGTGTGTACGCGACTTATTTAGGTTGGAATAGAATGACTCAGAATCCGGAAATACGAGATGTTGCTGCCATTGACTTAGGCTCAAACAGCTTTCATATGGTCGTGGCAAGAGTAGTTGAACAGGATTTGCAATTAGTCAGCCGCCACAAGCAAAGAGTTAGACTTGCAGCTGGGTTAGACGCACTTAAAAACTTAGATAACGCCTCAATGCAACGCGGATTAGAATGCCTCGCAATGTTCGCTGAACGTATCCAAGGCTTTGATCCTGATAACGTTCGGATTGCCGCCACTCATACTCTGCGCCAAGCCAACAACGCACATATTTTTCTTCAACGAGCTCGAGATGTTCTGCCCTTCCCAATTGAGATCATTCCTGGTGTTGAAGAAGCGCGTTTGATTTATCTGGGGGTGGCTCACACTCAACCAGAATCAGACTCCAAACTCGTGGTTGATATTGGTGGTGGCAGTACAGAGTTGGTTATTGGTAAGGGGTTTGAACCCGAACTGATCAACAGTAAACAAATGGGCTGCGTCAGCTATACCAAACGTTTTTTCACAGATGATAAGTTATCCAGTAGCAATTTCACCAAAGCGACGCTGTTGGCTGAGCAAAAGCTTGAATCTATCGCTCATCGTTACCGCCGCACTGGCTGGGAAGTCGCGTTCGGATCTTCAGGAACCATCAAAGCGATCAAAGAGGTTCTGATTGGTCTTGGTCATGAAGATGGAATCATTACCAGCAAGCGTCTATCAAAACTGACTGAAACATTGTGCCAGTGGGAAACCATTGATGAGATCGAACTATCAGGGTTAACACCTGAAAGAAAACCCGTTTTCGCCGCAGGTGTGGCAATACTTAGCGCTGTCTTCCAAAGTCTGAAGATCAATGAAATGCACTTCTCAGAGGGTGCACTACGTGAAGGTTTGCTCTTTGAGATGGAAGATAGTTTTAAACGCTCAGATATTCGCATGCGCACGACGGAAAATCTCGCCAGTAAACATCTGGTTGATCTCGAACACGCGGCTAAAATTAAAGGCCACGCGAGTGAATTTCTCCAGCAAGTACACAAACAGCTCGGCATAAAGAAAAGCAGCGAGTTGTTTGACCTACTCCAATGGAGCGCACTACTGCATGAAGTGGGATTAAACATCAGCCTACAAGCTTTTCATCGTCACTCAGCATACATTCTACGCAACACTTACATGCCTGGTTTCAACCAAGAACAGCAGCGTGTTCTCGCCACTCTGGTACGTTTTCAGCGTAAATCGCTCAAGCTAAATGAGATGGAAGAGTTCACTCTGTTTAAGAAAAAGCACATTGTAGGTCTGATTCGTATCCTCCGTCTCGCCATTTTGCTCAATGGTCAACGAAACGACGATCCCCTGCCGAACCTTTCGATCACGATTGATGGAGAGCAATGGAAAATTTCTTCCACTAATGATCAATGGCTTGAAGAGAATAAACTGCTACACGCGGATTTACTGACCGAACAAGATTATTGGACGAGTGCAGGATGGGAACTAGTTTTCTAAACCTACTTTAGCAAGCTCTTTTTTGGCTATCAGTGGTGAAATAGGCACATAGCCTTCTTTTTCAACTAAAGCTTGCCCCTGACTGGAGAACATGAAACGAACAAATTCTCGTTCAATGGGGCTCAACGGTTTGAAAGGGTGCTTGTTTACATATACATAGAGGTAGCGCGAAAGTGGGTACTTACCAGAAAGAATGTTTTCTTGGCTCGCCTCTATATAGTTGTCACCCGACTTAGCGATCGGTAATAGTTTCACACGCGAGACTTTGTAACCCACTCCCGAGTAACCAATGGTATTGATTGCCGAGCCGACAGACTGTACTACCGATGCCGAACCGGGTTGCTCGTTAACGCTATTTTTAAAATCGCCACCACACAAAGCATTCTTTTTGAAATATCCATAAGTCCCTGATACAGAGTTACGTCCAAACATCTGCATCCCTCGCCTACTCCACTGGTAATCCAGTCCTAAGTCAGCCCAAGTTGAGACCGACTCAGTCGCCCCACAGCGCAGCGTGGCAGAAAAAATACTATCGAGCTGATAAAAGTTCAGCCCTTTGATTGGGTTGTCACGATGAACAAAGATGCCGATGGCATCGATCGCGACTCTCAGTTCTGTTGGCTTATAACCATTTTCACGTTCGAAGGCCTCGATTTCCCGCTTTAACATCGGTCGACTCATGGGGCCAAACTGAGCAATGCGCTCTGTCAATGCAGGAGGGGCAGTTGAAGAGCCGGATGCCTGCACCTGACCATTGACACTTGGGTAGAGCGATTTAAATTCTTCAACCCATGACGTGGTCATTCCGGCCAAAGTGTCAGAGCCAACCGTCGTCAGTTCACCGGTAATTCCAGCCACCTTATTGTAATTAGGTAAAGCCGTACTCCCAGCCCAGCTAGGTACTGAACTGAGTAATGAAAGCCATGCAACGACAAGTAAGCTTCTCATCGTTTAACCACTAAACGCGATGGCAGAGTGAAAGAAAACTTACTGCCAACCCCAACCTCACTACTGATTTCCAAATGCGAATCATGGTGGCTCAAGGCATGCTTCACAATCGCAAGACCAAGACCACTACCGCCGGTATCACGTGACCGCGCTTTATCTACTCGATAGAAACGTTCAGTCAATCGGTGTAAATGTTGAGGTTCGATACCATCTCCACTGTCTTCAACTTCAAGGTGAGCACCTTGAGATGTCTTGTACCAACGAACATGAATATCCGCGCCCGCGGGGGTATAC
Source organism: Vibrio sp. M250220 (assembly GCF_036533795.1). NCBI lineage: Bacteria > Pseudomonadati > Pseudomonadota > Gammaproteobacteria > Vibrionales > Vibrionaceae > Vibrio > Vibrio sp. M250220. Next base: position 58,455 of record NZ_JATABI010000003.1, read on the forward strand.
TTGACGGCATTGTAGACCAAGTTAGAGATGGCACTGCGTAGCTGATCATCGTCACCAAGTACATGTAATTCGCTATCAACGTCAAAAGAGAGCTTATGCCCGTGGTCACCGCTTAAACTAGCGGCCTCTTTTTCTAGAACTTCCAGCATCGCCGGAACGTTGACCACATCTTCAAGTTCAAGTGTCGAAGAGGCTTCAATTTTTGACAGAGTCAGTAACTGATTAACAAGAGTATTCATCCGATTCAACTGCTCAGTCATAACTCCATGGGCTTTGCTCCACATAGGACCGGCAACAATATCCGGATCTTCCGTCATTTCCAGATAGCCCTGTAGCACTGTCATCGGGGTACGCAACTCATGGGAAACATTGGCAAAAAAGTTGCGACGCATACCTTCTAACTGCTGCAACTGAGTAATGTCACGCACCACCATCAGATGCTCCCCTTCCATATATGGCACGATACGTAGTTCGATCATACGATCCACATTAAGCGGTGAGCGCATCTCTAATGGTTCAGAATAATCTTGCTTGTTAAGATAATGAATGAAGTCTGGTGTTCGGACTAAGTTAGAAATGGGTTGTCCTGAATCATCAGGCCAACGAAAACCAAGTAAATGTTGTGCAAGCTTGTTGCACCATACAATGTTGCCTTCACTACGAAAAACAACTACCGCATCAGGTAATGATTCAGCACCATTACGGAAACGACGGATTAATTTGGTTAGCTCTTTACGCTTTTTACGCTGCCGCTGTTGTAAGCGATAGATGCCGTTAAACAAAGATTCCCAGTTGCCTGTACCGGAGGGCGGTGTCAGACGTTTTTCATCCCACAACCATGCCGATAAACGCATTTGATTGTTTAAATGCCATACAAGCTGCAAAACCGTGGCTGCAAAAAGCAACCACGGCATATAACCGAAAATCCAGCCGACAATCACCCAAGGGGTGTAAAGGAAAACCAACTGCCAAGCTAATTTTTTCCACGTTAACCGTTCTACCACCTACATCTCCACCGGTATTATATTTTACGCCTTAGTCGAGAAGCGATAGCCAGCGCCACGCACTGTCTGAATCAACTTGTCATGCCCTGCACTTTCCAAAGCTTTACGCAGTCTACGGATATGAACATCAACGGTACGGTCTTCAACGTAGACATTGGTACCCCATACGTTATTAAGTAGCTGTTCACGGCTGTAAACTCGCTCTTGATGGGTCATAAAGAAGTGCAGCATCTTAAACTCGGTAGGCCCCATATCAAGCGCTTGATCGTTAGCCATAACACGGTGGGATACGGGATCCAATTTCAGACCTTGGACATCAATAACATCTTCAAGCGCCGTCGGCGTAACACGTCGAATTACCGCTTTCAGTCTGGCAACCAACTCTTTAGGTGAGAATGGCTTAGTGATGTAATCATCGGCTCCAACTTCTAGACCACGCACCTTATCTTCTTCTTCACCGCGCGCTGTCAGCATCACCACAGGAATATTACGCGTTAACTCTTCACGCTTCATATGCTTGATGAAGTTGATGCCGCTGCCGCCTGGAAGCATCCAGTCAAGCAGGACGAGATCTGGGAAGGGTTCTGCTAGTTTAGTTACCGCAGTTTCGTAATCTTGCGCTTCGACTGTTTGGTAACCTTTCTGTTCAAGGACAAAGCAGAGCATGTCACGGATCGGTGCTTCATCCTCGACAACTAGAATCCTTCTAGACATAACTGTATAACCTTATATTAGTTGAGCTTTCTCAATAAGTAAGGCAGTGAAACCGCCTTCTGATGCATAGGCATTATTACTAGCAATTATGACACTTTTGTGACCTTTGAAAACTAATTTTCATATAACTTTCATTCCACTATTGCGTGTTTGCTGTAAGACAAATAAAGCAAAAGTCTTTATGATGAGCCGTCAAATTTAGCTATAGAGAAAAAGTATGTGGTTTAAGAACTGTCTAGTTTACCGATTTAATCGTGAAATCGAATTCAACGCTGACCAACTAGAGAAACAACTTCAAGAGTTTCGCTTTACTCCATGTGGCAGTCAGGACAAAACCAAATTTGGTTGGGTTACTGCGATGGGTAAACATGGCGATATGATGACGCATGTCTCTGAAAACCGTATTCTTATCTGCGCAAAGAAAGAAGAGAAAATGCTGCCAGCTTCCGTGATTAAAGATTCACTGAATGCCAAAATTGAAGCAATGGAAGCTCAGGAAGGCCGCCCTCTCAAGAAGAAAGAAAAGGATAACCTCAAGGAAGACATCGTCATAGATTTGCTACCGCGCGCTTTCAGTCGCAGCAACTATACCAATGTCGTTATTTTGCCTAATGAAGGTTTTATTCTTGTTGATGCTAGTAGCTACAAAAAAGCAGAAGATGTCCTTGCTCTATTGCGTAAAACGATGGGCAGCTTACCTGTCGTCCCAGCCATTCCTGAGACCGCAGTAGAAACGACGTTAACAGAGTGGGTAAAAACAGGTAACACTCCAGCTGGCATTCAGATGCTGGATGAGGCCGAGCTAAAATCTGTGCTTGAAGAAGGTGGTGTCATTCGCTGTAAGAAGCAAGAACTGACCGCGGATGAAATTCGCAGCCATATCGATGCTGGTAAGGTAGTAACCAAACTGGCTTTATGGTGGCAAGAGCGCCTTGAATTTATTTTAGCGGAAGATGGCAGCATCAAACGCCTCAAGTTCTCAGATGAGCTAAAAGACCAAAACGACGATATTCCTCGTGAAGATCAAGCGGCACGTTTCGATGCAGATTTTTCACTGATGTGCGGCGAGCTAAGCGCTTTCCTACCCAACCTCTATGAATGCTTAGGTGGCTTACCTCACCCTAACGCATAACGTACTTTCTATAAACGCCCGACTCACAGGGCGTTTTTTAATTGCCTTTCTGAAAGCTTTTCCTAGTCACAAGTCACGTTTTGACGTAAAATTTGCGCCCCTTTACTTCCACTAGGTGGGAGTAACCTGACTTGAGATCAGACTAGAGAAAAAGACAATGACTACTGAGAAAGCATTCGTACCAGAGCTACTGTCACCAGCAGGCAGCCTAAAAAACATGCGTTACGCATTTGCCTATGGCGCAGACGCAGTGTATGCAGGTCAACCTCGCTACAGCCTTCGTGTACGTAACAACGAATTCAACCACGAAAACCTAAAAATTGGTATCGATGAAGCACATGCCCTAGGCAAAAAGCTTTACGTTGTATGTAACATCCAACCACACAACTCTAAGCTAAAAACCTTCATCCGCGACCTTAAACCAGTGGTCGAAATGGGCCCTGACGCACTTATCATGTCAGACCCTGGCCTAATCATGATGGTTCGTGAAGCCTTCCCTGAAATGCCAATTCACCTGTCTGTACAGGCGAACGCAGTAAACTGGGCAACAGTTAAGTTCTGGGCAGCGAACGGCGTTGAGCGTGTGATTGTGTCTCGTGAGCTTTCTCTAGAAGAGATCGAAGAGATCCGTGAACACTGTCCTGAAACGGAGCTAGAAGTTTTCGTTCACGGTGCACTGTGTATGGCTTACTCTGGCCGCTGCCTACTGTCTGGCTACATCAACAAACGTGATCCTAACCAAGGTACATGTACGAACGCATGTCGTTGGGAATACAAGGTTGAGCAAGGCAAAGAGAACGACACTGGCGATATCGTTGAGAAGTTCGACCCTGCTCAAGCACAAGCGGTTGAAGTCCAAGACGAGCGTCCAGAAACGACCATTGGTCGTGGAAAACCAACCGATGAAGTTGTGTTACTGTCTGAAGCGCACCGTCCAGAAGAGAAGATGGCCGCGTATGAAGATGAGCATGGCACTTACATCATGAACTCTAAAGACCTACGTGCGGTTCAACACGTAGAGCGTCTGACGAAGATGGGGGTTCACTCACTTAAAATCGAAGGCCGTACTAAGTCTTTCTACTACTGTGCACGTACTGCTCAGGTTTACCGCAAAGCGATCGATGACGCTGTTGCTGGCAAACCATTTGATGAGAGCCTAATGGGTACACTAGAGAGCTTGGCACACCGTGGTTACACGGAAGGTTTCCTACGTCGTCACACTCATGATGCATACCAAAACTATGACTACGGTTACTCGGTATCTGACGCTCAGCAGTTCGTGGGAGAGTTCACAGGTAAACGTCGTGGTGACCTTGCAGAAGTAGAAGTGAAGAACAAATTCGTTGTTGGTGACAGCTTAGAGCTAATGACACCAAAAGGTAACGTTATCTTCACGCTTGAAGCGATGGAAAACCGTAAATCAGAGCAAATCGAAGACGCAAAAGGAAATGGCCATTTCGTATTCATTCCAGTACCACAAGATATGGGTCTGGAATACGGCCTGTTAATGCGTAACCTAAATGCAGGTCAGGATACCCGTAACCCAACGGGTAAGTAATCATGGCATTGCTCATTACTGACAAGTGCATTAACTGCGATATGTGTGACCCTGAGTGCCCAAATGGTGCTATTTCTATGGGTGACTCTATCTTTGAAATCGATCCTGATTTATGTACTGAATGTAAAGGCCACTACGAGAAGCCTACGTGTCAGTCAGTATGCCCGATAACAAAGTGTATCATTACTGACCCTAATCACGTTGAAACCGAAGAAGAGTTACTGGAGAAATTCGTGATTATTCAAGGTTTAGCCTAAGCAATAACCGATATTAATACGCCGCTCACATTGAGCGGCGTTTTTATATCAGTTAGATATTATCGAGCAATTGCTGACATTGAATCGGTAGCACCTTTGGCTTTATCTTCGTTTGAGTAGCTGCAACCTTTGGCGCTGCCGGTTTGGGCTGAGGCTTCCAACTGGCCAACTCTGATCCACAACCGTCTCCCACAGGAGGCTCAGGTTGCGACTGACAGTTTTTGCTGTCTTGCGGGCATTTCAGTCGTACATGCATGTGGTAGTGATGGCCCCACCACGGCCTTACCTTTCTCAGCCATTCTCGATTCTCAGTTTCTTCCGAGACGCACAGTTTTTGTTTAATCACAGGATGGACAAAGATGCGTGCAATTTGCTGATCGTTCGCGGCCAGTTTCATCAAAGTGAAATGACGTTCGTCCCAGTTATCTTGTAACAGTTGGTACTGCTCAAGGTTAACGACACTTAACGGTTGTGGCTCGGATAACTGCTGAGATGACAACATTTCATCAGCCAGTTTTAACCAGATATCAATATCTAATCCAGTTTGATGGCTGGAGTGTCCTGAAGAGAAGCGTCCCCCCTGAGGCAGGGACATATCGCCAATCAGAATGTTGGTTGAGAGTTGTTGTTGCGATTGAACCGCTAACCGCTCAATAAAGCGAATGGTTTCAGGATGACCGTAATATCGAGCACGTTGACTACGTAGCACCTGATAGCCTTGCCCCTCTAACGGTAGAGAAGCTCCGCCAGCCAAGCAGCCATTCGCATAGCTACCAATCGCTTGAGATGGTTGAATAGATGGGGATGAGACTTGCTCCCATGGGTTAGCTAGTAAGATAGTAGGAGCAAGCAGCAACAAAGAGAAAATAAGCACGCGGCATTTGGTGCTCTTATGGCGACTTCCCATCATAAACTCCTTGCTGCTTTGCACTCAGTGGAAACTAATAGTGTTCCCCGTTATCGTAGTAGCCTTGAGGGTTCAACGCGCTAAAGATCACTGCGACGTTAACATCTTCGCCGATAATACCGCGAACCTGAGCGGTAATGATTTTTGCGACGGCATCTTGCGTCTCTTGACCTCGATCGAACCAAAGCACTTCAACAAATGGATAAGCTGAGCTGACCTCTCCCTCATGGTAGAAGGTCGTGTAGATGTATTCAAAGGTAAAATCTTCACGAGGAGAGTCCATTAGAGGCTGAAGAGCGTCAATTAGAGATTTAGAAAGTGTTTGAACTGTTTGCGGTTCAACGGCGCGAAAACGTAAATGTGGCATATATTACCTCCTCAAAACTAATTTGCTCCATCATACCAAGTTCCAAAGAAATCTCTTACTATCAATCGTTCAATCTTGACTAAGCGTCAGCGTAATAAGCTCCCCATCGCTACTCAATCTAGCTCGCCACTCACCGTTTTGCCAGATTAACCTCCTATGGGTATGCTGCGGAAATCGATTTAAGAACACAATCAACGACCTATCGGCTTCGCATTATCTCTCCTTAATAAACAACAAAGCCGCTGAATAACAGCGGCTTTGATTAAGATCTTTGACTCAATACCTTATGGCATCTCATCGAACTCTGCACCCTCTTTTTCTACTTGAGGTGGCATTAGGTGTTCTTTGGTAATACCCAGTTTCAAAGCCAGTGCCGAAGCGACATAAATTGATGAGTAAGTACCAACCGTAATACCAAGCAGAAGTGCGGTTGCGAAGCCGTGAATCATAGCACCACCCTGAGTAAACAGAGCAATAACTACGAACAAGGTAGTACCAGAGGTAATCAAGGTACGGCTCAATGTTTGTGTAATTGAGCTGTTCATGATCTCTGATGGTTCACCCTTACGTATCTTGCGGAAGTTTTCACGGATACGGTCGAATACAACGATAGTATCGTTGAGCGAGTAACCCACCACTGTAAGCAAGGCTGCGACAATGGTTAAGTCAACCTCGATCTGCATCATCGAGAATACGCCAAGGGTAATGATAACGTCGTGAGCCAGTGCCAGTACCGCACCAGCAGCGAGACGCCATTCAAAACGCACTGAAACGTAAATCAGGATACAGATAAGCGAAACTAAAATCGCCAGACCACCAGCTTCCGTGAGTTCATCACCTACGTTAGGACCAACGAATTCGATACGACGCATCTCAACGTCTTCGCCAGTGCCCTGTTTGATCGCAGAAATAATCTGGTTGCCCAGAGTCTCACCTGCCATATCATCACGAGGACGTAGACGAACCATAACGTCACGTGCACTACCAAAGTTCTGAACCGTTGCATCGCCAAAGCCTTTTGCTTCCAGCGCACTGCGGATATCTTCAAGGTTCGCAGGCTGTTCAAAACCTACTTCGATTAGAGTACCGCCCGTAAAATCTAGACCCCAGTTTAACCATTTGGTTGATAGAGTGAAGATTGAAGCACCAATCATCAAAATAGAGAACAAGAATGCGAATTTTGACCAACGCATAAAGTCGATCGTTTTCTCTGCTTTTAGAATCTGAAACATACTAATTCCCAGCCTTAGATCGACAGTTTGTTGATACGTTTACCACCATAAGCCAGATTCACGATACAACGTGTTCCAACAATGGCTGTAAACATAGAAGTTAAGATACCGATAGACAGAGTCACAGCGAAACCTTTGATTGCGCCGGTACCGACAGCAAACAGAATAATCGCAGTAATCAAGGTCGTGATGTTCGCATCGGCAATCGTACTGAATGCGTTAGCGTAACCTTGGTGGATCGCTTGCTGCGGGCTGCGACCATCACGTAACTCTTCGCGAATACGCTCAAAGATCAGTACGTTCGCATCGACGGCCATACCGACAGTCAGAACGATACCGGCAATACCTGGCAAGGTCATGGTTGCACCTGGGATCATCGACATAACGCCGATAATCAACACAAGGTTTGCCATTAAAGCGACGTTAGCAATCAGACCAAACTTACGGTAGTACATCAGAGTAAAGAGCATAACTGCCACCATACCCCAAATCATTGCTTGGATACCCATGTCGATGTTCTGCTGACCCATTGAAGGACCAATAGTACGCTCTTCGACAATAGAAATAGGCGCGATTAGGGCACCCGCACGTAGTAATAGTGCTAGGTTATGTGCTTCAGCTGCAGAATCAATACCAGTAATACGGAAGTTACGGCCTAGCGCAGATTGAATCGTCGCTTGGTTAATCACTTCTTCATACTTAGTCAGAATCACTTTGCCTTCAGGAGTACGACGGCCACTGTCTTTGTACTCAGCAAACACGGTCGCCATTAGCTTACCAATGTTCTGACGAGAGAAAGCCGACATCTTGTTACCACCTTCGCTATCTAGCGAGATGTTAACCTGAGGGCGACCGTACTCATCAACACTTGAGCTTGCATCCGTGATGCTCGAACCGCCTAAGATGACGCGTTTCTTAAGCACCACAGGACGGCCGTCACGATCTTGTTTGATTTCACTGCCTGCTGGCGCGCGACCACTAGCCGCCGCAGCCAAATCAGCTTTAGCATCAACTTCACGGAACTCTAACGTTGCCGTCGCACCAAGAATCTCTTTCGCTCGAGCCGTATCTTGAACACCTGGAAGCTCAACAACGATGCGGCTTGCACCTTGACGTTGAACCAATGGCTCAGCAACACCAAGTTCGTTAACACGGTTACGCAGAATCGTGATGTTCTGCTCGACAGCGTAGTTGCGAATTTCAGTTAGACGTTGCTCAGTAAAAGTAGCAATGAGAGCAAAACGACCCTCAGACACGGAATCAGTAAAGAGCATGTCTGGGTGGTTTTTCTCAAGAATGCGCTGAGCTTCGGCTAGTTGTTCTTCATTGCGCAGTAGTACTTCAACCGCGTTCTTGCCTGAAGGGCGAATCGAACGATAGCGTACTTTTTCTTCGCGAAGTTCACTGCGGAAGGCTTCTTCCTGCTGACCAATCAGCTTTTCCATCGCAGCGTCCATATCCACTTCCATCAAGAAGTGAACACCACCACGTAGGTCAAGGCCTAGCTTCATCGGCGCAGCGCCAATGGATTCAAGCCAGTCTGGCGTTGCAGGAGCGAGGTTAAGAGCAACAATTATATCGTTGCCCATCGCTTCGCTGATAACATCACGAGCACTAATTTGTGTATCAGTGTTATTGAAGCGAACAAGGATGGATCCATTTTCTAGAGCAATGGATTTATGAGATAAGCCCTGTTTATCAAGAGCTTGAGTGACAGAATCCAGCGTCGACATATCTACAGAGGCGCCACGCGCCCCTGTAACTTGAATTGCCGGATCTTCACCGTAGATATTCGGAAGTGCATACAATGCTGCGATAGCGATGGTAAACACCACCATCAGGTACTTCCACAACGGATAGCGGTTAAGCACAGCGAGGATCCTTAAGCTGTTTTATAGAGATTTCAGCGTACCTTTTGGTAGCACTGCTGTAACGAAGTCTTTTTTGATAACAACTTCGTTATTGGTGTTTAGCTCGATCGAGATGTAGTCGTTGTCTTCAGCGATCTTAGTAATTTTACCGACTAGACCACCGCTGGTTAGAACTTCATCACCTTTACCCATCGACGCCATTAGGCTTTTATGCTCTTTTACACGCTTAGCTTGTGGACGGTAGATCATGAAGTAGAAGATCACCGCAAACATACCTAGCATGATTAGCATTTCGAAACCGCCACCTGCTGGTGCACCTTCAGCTGCTGCGTGAGCTTGAGAAATAAACATTAAAATATCCTCTATTATTATTTATTAATATCCAAGTTGGGCATTCGCGATTTAGTTTCAAGTCTGAGAGTAACCAATAGCGATCACTCTCTCAAAAATAGCTTGCGTTTGCCTACTTTATTAGCAAAAGCCTCTGGCGTAATGCCAAAGGCTTTAATTCATTAAATCTGTCGATTACTGCTCTTTTGCCAGTGGCGGAACTTCACGGCCACGACGCTCATAGAACTCTTTCACGAACTCATCAAAACGATCTTCATCAATCGCGTTACGGATGCTTTCCATCAGACGCTGGTAGTAACGAAGGTTGTGGATCGTGTTTAGACGCGCACCCAGAATTTCGTTACAACGCTCTAGGTGGTGAAGGTACGACTTAGAGTAGTTCTGACAAGTGTAACAGTCACAGTGCGGATCTAGCGCAGTTGTATCTGTTTTGTGTTTCGCATTACGGATCTTGATCACACCGCCAGTCACAAATAGGTGACCGTTACGAGCGTTACGCGTTGGCATTACACAGTCAAACATATCGATACCACGGCGCACACCTTCAACTAAGTCTTCAGGTTTACCTACACCCATCAGGTAACGAGGCTTATCTTCTGGTAGTTGAGGACATGTGTGCTCAAGGATGCGGTGCATGTCTTCTTTAGGTTCACCTACTGCCAAACCGCCGACAGCATAACCGTCAAAACCGATTTCAGTTAGACCTTTAACAGACACATCACGTAGATCTTCGTAAACACCACCCTGAACGATACCAAACAGGTTGTTCGGGTTCTCTAGTTTATCGAAGTGATCACGTGAACGCTGCGCCCAACGTAGCGACATTTCCATCGATTTCTTCGCTTCATCATGTGTTGCTGGGTATGGCGTACACTCGTCGAAGATCATAACAATGTCTGAACCTAGGTCTTTTTGGATTTCCATCGACTTTTCAGCGTCCATGAAAATCTTGTCACCGTTTACTGGGTTACGGAAGTGAACACCTTGCTCAGTGATCGTACGCATCTTACCTAAGCTGAATACTTGGAAACCGCCTGAATCAGTAAGAATAGGGCCTTGCCAGTTCATAAAATCGTGCAGATCACCGTGCATTTTCATCACTTCCTGACCAGGACGTAGCCATAGGTGGAAAGTGTTACCTAGCAGGATTTCAGCACCTGTGCCTTTTACTTCTTCCGGCGTCATACCTTTAACAGTACCGTAAGTACCTACTGGCATAAATGCAGGTGTTTGAACTGTGCCACGTTCAAAGGTCAGTTGACCACGACGCGCAACACCGTCTTTCTTTTTAAGATCGAATTTTAACTTCACGAAACCTCCGGTTGTCAGAGAAACAGTCTGACATTAAGTTCAGAGCATTAAGCTCTATGAGGAGCGGTCGCCTTCCATGCGAGAGACAAAGCATCCTTCTGCTTTGCTTCCTAGCTTACTGCTAGCACTCGTAAATTGTTTAAGTCTCTAGTCTCTAGTCTCTAGTCTCTAGTCTCTAGTCTCTAGTCTCTAGATTTCAGTTTCTAGCGACTAGGAACTCGTAGCTAGTTTCTTTTTTATAAACATCGAATCACCGTAAGAGAAGAAGCGATACTTGTTCTCCACCGCGTACTTATAAGCGTTCATTGTATTCTCGTAACCTGCGAACGCACTGACCAACATAATCAGTGTCGACTCAGGCAGGTGGAAGTTAGTAATTAAACAATCAACTAACTGATATTGGTAACCTGGATAAATAAAAATCTCAGTATCACCGAAGAAAGGAACCAGTTCAGTACCATTCTTAAGTGCATCTTGCGCGGCGCTTTCTAGTGAACGAACCGATGTCGTACCTACCGCAATAATTCGACCACCACGAGCTTTAGCTGCATTGATCGCATCAACCACTTCTTGCGGTACTTCAACGTACTCCGCATGCATGTGGTGATCATGAATATCATCAACTTTCACTGGCTGGAATGTACCTGCGCCCACATGGAGAGTCACGTAAGCAAACTCCGCGCCTTTCGCTTTGATTCTATCCAGCAATGGTTGATCGAAATGCAGACCCGCCGTTGGCGCGGCTACAGCCCCCGGTTTTTGGTTATAAACCGTCTGGTAACGCTCTTTGTCAGAGTCTTCATCTGGACGATCGATATAAGGAGGAAGAGGCATATGACCAATCTCTTCCAATACCGCTAGAACATTTTGCTCTGAATTGAACTTCAACTCAAACAACGCATCATGACGCGCGACCATCTGCGCTGAAAACTCATCATTCTCACCAACAAAAATAGTACTTCCCGGCTTCGGTGACTTTGAACAACGCACATGAGCCAGAATGCTTTTCTCATCGATAACCCGTTCAACCAACACCTCAAGCTTGCCACCTGATTCTTTGCGGCCAAACATGCGCGCAGGAATCACTCGAGTGTTGTTGAAAACCACTAAATCACCAGGTAGTACTTGCTCCAGTACATCGGTAAATGTGCCATCAACAAGCTCACCCGTATTACCATCCATTTGTAGTAAACGGCTCGCAGTGCGTTCTGGCTGAGGATAACGAGCAATAAGCTCATCCGGTAAGTCAAAATGGAAATCTGATACTTGCATGTTACTAATCTTTTGTCGTGGGTTCTTTATGTGAGTCGAACTGATTCTGTCACAAACAGACGACGAGTTTTTCGCAGCCAGATAGTATATTCCGCATCAGAGCAATATCAAGAAAAGAGATGTGAATTATTGTAATCATTTACGTAATTACAGCTTCTGAGAGTGTTATTTTAGTGCTGAGTTATTCAATAATTGATTTACCACAAAAAAAGCAAGGTTATGACAATAAAGCGCGATTAGCTCTCATACTCACAGCGAGAAAATTACTATATTTATAAGGTAAAGAATAACTTCAGGAGGCAGCCATGATTAAAGTAGAAGACATGATGACGCGTAGTCCCCATACGCTTCTTCGCTCACATAATCTTGCTGATGCTAAAAGCATGATGGAAGCACTTGATATTCGTCATATCCCCATCATAGACGCAGACAGAAAACTACTCGGAGTCATCTCACAACGTGACGTGCTCGCCGCTCAAGAATCCAGCTTGCAACAGATTCCAGAAAATCAGTCATTCACTCTTAACACACCACTTTACGAAGTCATGAAAACCGGTGTGATGACCGTTGCGCCACAAGCGGGATTAAAAGAGAGCGCTATCTACATGCAAAAACACAAAGTGGGCTGTTTACCCGTGGTAGAAAAGGGTCAACTAGTCGGAATTATCACCGACAGTGACTTTGTCGCTATCGCAATTAACTTACTTGAATTACAAGAAGAAGTTGAACCTGAAGAGATGGAATAATCGCCCTTTATGCTCAACACTTTCCGGTGCTTACTCTCTGAGAGTAGGCACCTGATGCTATATCCTCTTTGGCTTACCGCTCATTCAGAGCAGGCTACATCTATCTGCCATTGAAAAACACCACATTCACAAACTGAAACTGACTTGTGCAGCACCGCTATACAGGGTTCGAAAAAGGGTACTTGAAACGAGGAATGTAGAAATTACAGGCAAAAAAAAGAGCGGTCTGCACCGCTCAAAAGCATGTCAAAGTTTATGCCTAAACAGAATATCTATACCCAAAGGCTAGTGAGTCAAAGCCTGCATTTCTGACTCACTAGGCAGGGTATTAATGGCTAAGGGATTAAAATTGGTCTTCTTCTGTTGAACCTGTCAATGCTGTTACAGAAGAATTACCACCTTGAATTGTGTTGGTCATCTTATCGAAGTAGCCTGTACCCACTTCTTGTTGGTGAGCCACGAATGTGTAGCCTTTCTCAGCGGCTTGGAACTCTGGACGCTGTACTTTCTCAACATAGTGACGCATGCCTTCGCCTTTCGCGTAGTCGTGAGCAAGTTCGAACATGTTGAACCACATGTTGTGAATACCTGCCAGCGTAATGAACTGGTACTTGTAGCCCATGTCAGAAAGCTCTTGCTGGAATTTCGCAATGGTTTCTGCATCTAGGTTCTTCTCCCAGTTGAACGATGGAGAACAGTTGTACGCAAGTAGCTGCTCTGGGTACTCAGCATGAATTGCTTCTGCGAACTTACGCGCTTCTTCTAGACATGGCGTTGCTGTTTCACACCAAATTAAGTCTGCGTATGGCGCGTAAGCTAGACCACGAGAAATCGCTTGGTCAATCCCTGCACGTACACGGTAGAAACCTTCCTGAGTACGCTCACCAACGATAAAGTCTTTGTCGTATGAATCACAGTCAGACGTTAGTAGGTCAGCAGCGTTCGCATCTGTACGAGCGATAACGAGTGTTGTTGTACCAGCAACGTCTGCCGCTAGACGAGCCGCAACCAGTTTTTGAACCGCTTCTTGAGTAGGAACAAGAACTTTACCGCCCATGTGACCACATTTCTTAACAGAAGCAAGTTGGTCTTCAAAGTGAACACCCGCAGCGCCCGCTTCGATCATCGACTTCATCAGTTCGTATGCGTTTAATACGCCACCAAAGCCCGCTTCTGCGTCAGCAACGATTGGTAGGAAGTAATCAACAGCACCTTCATCGGCTGGTGATTTACCGTTAGACCATTGGATTTGGTCCGCACGACGGAATGAGTTGTTAATACGCTTAACGACTGATGGTACAGAGTCTACTGGGTATAGCGATTGGTCTGGGTACATTGTTGATGCAGTGTTGTTGTCTGCAGCAACCTGCCAGCCTGAAAGGTAAATCGCTTCAATACCTGCTTTCGCTTGCTGAACGGCTTGACCGCCAGTCAGTGCGCCCAGACAGTTTACGTAACCCTTCTTAGCATCACCGTTCACCAGTGACCATAGTTTGTCAGCACCACGCTGAGCGATGGTATTTGCAGGTACCATTGAGCCACGTAGTTCAACAACCTCTTCAGCAGTGTAAGGACGTTTTACGTTTTTCCAGCGTGGATTGGTTGCCCAATCTTTTTCTAGAGCTTCAATTTGTTGGCGGCGAGTTAAGTTAGTCATCGGTCTATCCCTCTATTGATGAGCGCTTCTTATGTTGAGTTAACGGGCGCTGTGTTTTCCTTTTTCCTTGGCAGTACATCCATCTCTGCCTTAGAACATTCACGTTATTGTTGTGGAGTTTGTTTCTAATCCAGGTAGTCGTAACCTGGAATGGTTAAGAAATTGGTTAATTGGTCACTGGTCGTGAGCTCAGTCATCAAGTCCGCAGCTTCTTCGAAGCGACCCGCTTGGTAACGCTCCTCACCCACTTCTTGTTTAACAACGTCAATCTCTTCACTCAGATACTGTTTGAACAGCTCGTTGGTGACGGTTTGCCCGTTGTCCAGCGATTTACCATGTTGAATCCATTGCCAAATCGAAGCACGCGAGATTTCTGCGGTCGCGGCATCTTCCATCAATCCGTAGATAGGCACACAACCGTTACCTGAGATCCACGCTTCGATGTACTGCAAAGCAACACGAATGTTATGGCGCATACCTTGTTCTGTGATGTCACCTTCACACGGTGCAAGAAGGTCTGCCGCTGTCACTGGTGCATCTTGTTCACGAGATACATTGAGCTGATTTGTTCTTGGTCCCAATGCTTGGTCAAATACAGCCAATGCCGTGTCAGCTAATCCAGGGTGTGCAACCCAAGTACCGTCATGACCATTGTTGGCTTCCAGTGATTTGTCGTTATAGACCTTATCCAGCACTTGCTGATTAGTTTGTGGGTCTTTCGCTGGGATAAAGGCGGCCATACCTCCCATAGCGAAAGCACCACGTTTATGACAAGTACGGACAAGTAAACGGGAGTAAGCGTTTAGGAACGGCTTGTCCATTGTCACTACCTGACGGTCAGGAAGAACGCGGTCAGGGTGTTTTTTCAGTGTTTTGATGTAGCTGAAGATGTAGTCCCAGCGACCGCAGTTAAGACCAACGATATGTTCTTTTAGTGAAAATAGAATTTCATCCATCTCGAACACAGCGGGTAACGTCTCGATCAGTACGGTTGCCTTGATCGTTCCAGTGTCGAGACCGAAGTATTCTTCCGTAAAGTGGAACACTTCACTCCACCATTTTGCTTCCGTGTGAGACTGAAGCTTTGGAATGTAAAAATAAGGGCCGCTGCCTTTTCTCAACAGACTGGTATAGTTGTTGTAAAAGTAAAGCGCAAAGTCAAACAGGGCCCCAGGGATAATCTGACCGTTGAAAGTAACGTGCTTTTCTTTGAGATGTAGTCCACGTACACGGCAGATAAGAACCGCAGGATCGTCTTCCAACTGGTAGAGCTTGCCATTAACTGGATTGGTGTAGCTAATATCACCATTTACCGCATCACGTAAGTTGACTTGGCCATCAAGCACTTTGTCCCACGCTGGAGCTAATGAGTCTTCAAAGTCAGCCATAAACACTTTTACGTTCGCGTTTAGAGCGTTTATCACCATTTTTCGGTCTGTAGGACCTGTGATTTCAACGCGGCGGTCTTGAAGATCTTTAGGGATCCCTTGGATTTTCCAGCTTCCTTCTCTGATATCTTGCGTATCTGTTAGGAAATCCGGCAGTTCACCAGCGTCAATGCGTGCCTGCTTCTCCTCACGAGCAGCGAGCAGTTCATCAACTCGACCAGCGAACTTTTCACACAGTAGAGATAAGAAGGTTTGGGCTTCAACAGGGAAAATCGCCTGATGCTCTGGTGAAAGGGTACCAGCGACATCAAGCATGCCTTCTTTTAGTAGGGTTTCTTGGGCTTCTACTGTTGTTTTATCTCTTTCTGGTGTGTTGGCAAGCATAATTTCTTCCTTAATATCCTGCTGTATATGAAACCGTCACTGGTTAGCCGCACTTATCTGACACTGCGAACACTTCTGCCGAGCTCGTCACTGTCATTGCCAGCCCACCTCTGTATCGGGTCATTTCGATTCACGAACGCCCCAATTACATTTGTAACTATCAAACAACAATCAAACTTCCTAACTGATCATTCTCTGAAGAGGTTTCTTGTTCTGTTGGCTGTTAGATTGAATCAGTAAAACATTCATTTCAATCTAGACATAAGTCTTACTGAGCCTTTATTTAACCTATACCAAACATGACTAGAGTAAAAGTACTAAAGTAAACAAAACGTTAAATTCGAAGTTTTATTCCGCACGCACAAAAGTGGTGTTCGCACTCACAAAAACGTAACCAGTTACGTAATTTAATTACAGTGAAATTAACGATGTAAAATCGTTTCAAACGCGCGTTTAATTCTATGCAGTGGGGATAAATCCTTTTTATCACTAGAGGTGAAGGGAATATGCAATCGGATTATCAAACAATGGAAAATCGTAGGGTTGTAAAATTCACACTGTGAAATTTCACAATTTAATGAAAGCTTCATCAAAATTTACTTGTAAAATTTTACAAGATAAAGTTTACCGGCAGGATAAAATGCTAAAAAGCACACCAAAACCAGTGTGCTTTTTGATAGGAAATCGATTTCTTCAACTAATACTTATCGCTAAAGTAGCTCTGACACTACATCCGCTAATTGTTTAAAAGTATTTACCCGGGATGAACTTGGTCGCCAAACCAGACCTATATCACGATGAGCTTGCTGCCCGGGGGCATCAATCACAACTAAGTTCTGGTTATCTATCAAACCATGATCAATCGCCATTTGAGGTATAAAGGTCGTTCCCATCCCATTGGCAACCATCTGTACCAAGGTATGCAAACTTGTGGCGGAGAAAGGGTTAATCTTCTCTTTGTCTGTTAACTGACAGGCAGAAACCGCGTGCTCGGTTAAACAATGCTCTTTCTCTAAAAGAAAGACAAACTCATTGGGTAAGTCCGCATACTTAATTGGCGTTTGAATCGCATCAGCTTGATTGCGACTAATGATCATACGGAATGGATCACTCCCCACAATGCGGCTTTCCATACCTAATATGTCGACTGGCAAAGCTAAAATCAGCACATCCAATTCTCCATGGCGCAACGCATCGAGCAAATTGGTCGTCGTATCTTCTCTTAATAACAGATTCAGTTGAGGAAAGCGGCGATTCACCTCCTGAACCAAATCACACAATAAGAAGGGAGCGATAGTAGGGATGCAACCAAGGCGCAGTTGCCCTTCCATTTCTCCACCTTGGCACAAACGCCCAAGTTCAACGAGATCTTGTCCTTTTGCCAATAACTCTCGCCCCTGCTGCACCACTTGTTCGCCAGCCAAGGTAAAAACCAAAGGGCTTTTCTTGTCTTTCTTTTCGTATAAAGGGCAACCAATCAGCTCTTCAAGATTCTGGATACCTTTACTTAAGGTAGATTGACTGACAAAGCACTTTTCAGCGGCATCGCTAAAATGACGTGTTTCGTGCAAGGTAATTAGATAGTGTAACTGTTTGAGGCTGGGCCACTTATTCATAGATTTATCTATAACTTCCGACTGGATATTGACCAAGTTAATAAAATCAAACTTATCGCTTTTTTCGATTAACTTAATCTATTTAATTCGCTTTTTTACATACTACAATGTGTACTATAGTTTGTCCCGTACAAACACGGACCAAAGCGGAACAGATGTTTTGCATTGGAACTAACCAAATATTTTAGGAGCAAAAAAATGGTACTAGTAGGTCGTCAAGCCCCAGATTTTACTGCTGCAGCTGTTCTAGGTAACGGTGAAATCGTTGATAACTTCAACTTTGCAGAGTTCACCAAAGGTAAGAAAGCAGTTGTTTTCTTCTACCCACTAGATTTCACTTTCGTTTGCCCATCAGAGCTAATCGCTTTTGACAACCGTTTTGAAGATTTCAAAGCTAAAGGCGTTGAAGTTATCGGTGTTTCAATCGATTCTCAATTCTCTCACAACGCATGGCGTAACACTGCGATCGAAAACGGCGGTATCGGTCAAGTAAAATACCCTCTGATTGCTGACGTTAAGCACGAAATCTGTAAAGCTTACGACGTTGAGCACCCAGAAGCAGGTGTTGCGTTCCGTGGTTCTTTCCTAATCGACGAAGACGGTCTTGTACGTCACCAAGTTGTTAACGACCTACCTCTAGGCCGTAACATCGATGAAATGCTACGCATGGTTGACGCACTAAACTTCCACCAAAAACACGGTGAAGTATGTCCTGCACAGTGGGAAGAAGGTAAAGCAGGTATGGACGCATCTCCTAAGGGTGTTGCAGCGTTCCTATCTGAGCACGCAGACGACCTAAGCAAGTAATTGCTTACTATACCCAAGCTCAACGGGTATATGGTTGGTAAGTATATAAAAGCACATAGCGCATAAGCGCAACGCCAATCAGTTCTAAGTAAAGTCTTAATCAAAGCCCGAAGCATTGCTTCGGGCTTTTTTTTATTTCACTACCAAAGGCGAAATATTGATAAAAAGACAACATATCGCTAAAGAGACAAAAAATATCGTCTTACAGACTTTCTCGGATTCAGCCCTTTAAAGTCTGCATAGCTCTCTTTATGATGAATTTAACTTAATTTGAGACTGAGCATCATTGCTCTTTCTGGATGAATATAAACATGGAGATTTAAAATGGCTTACTTTTCTCTAGCCTTTGGTACAGCAACTAAAAACCGCGATGGAAAAATCATTGAAGCATTTTTTCCAAACCCAGTTCTAAACCCATCAGATGCACTGGTTGAAGCCGTTGCTAAAGTTGCAGGTTATGAGCAAGGTAACCAAGCTATCGAAATCTCTGCAGCTCAAAGTGCTGAGTTAGTTAGTGCCTTTGAAGCAAACGGGGATACAGCGAATGCATCTTTCGCTGCAAAAGCGGCAGAGTCTTCTCAACCTCTGGTTGTTGTGGTTCTAGCAACAGATGAGAAACCTGAGTCCGTTGCTGAAGGTTTCCTTAAACTGCAACTTATCTCTAACCGCCTAGTTCAACCACACGGTACTGTCCTAGATGGTATCTTCGGTCTGCTGCATAACATTGCATGGACTAACGAAGGTCCAATCGACTTGCCTGAGCTGGCTGACCGTCAAATTGAAGCGCGTCTTGCTGGCCGCTCACTGTCTGTTGACTGTGTCGACAAATTTCCAAAAATGGTCGATTACGTTGTTCCAGCTGGTATTCGTATTGCTGATACATCTCGCGTGCGCCTTGGTGCTCATGTGGGTGAAGGCACCACAGTTATGCACGAAGGTTTCATCAACTTCAACGCTGGTACTACAGGCGTGAGCATGGTTGAAGGTCGTATCTCTGCGGGTGTTGTTGTCGGCAATGGCTCTGACATCGGTGGTGGCGCTTCTATCATGGGTACACTATCAGGCGGCGGTACAGTAGTGGTGTCAATTGGTGAAAACTCACTACTAGGTGCGAATGCGGGTCTTGGTTTCCCTCTAGGCGATCGTTGTACTGTTGAATCTGGTCTATATGTGACGGCAGGTTCTAAAGTACGCATGTTAGATTCATCTGGCCAAGAAGTTGAAGTAGTGAAAGCTCGCGATCTCGCTGGTGTATCTGATCTACTGTTCCGTCGCAACTCAGTGACAGGCCAAATCGAATGTCTTGCGAACAAGTCTGCGGTAGAGCTGAACTCAGAGCTACACAGCAACAACTAAGCCGAGGCGAGTTGATAAAGCCGAGCTTCAATGCTCGGCTTTTTTGTTTCTTATTCCTCAGAAGTAAAGGTTATTATCCTCGTCAATCCCCTATATCCACTAGCGACAGGGGGGAGATTTACACCTTTTCAGTCAGACAATATATTCCGACTTACTGATATTTTTATGCTCAAACACTCATTTTTAGTGCTCGTTTATTTTCGAATTCGCCTATTTATGCAAAATTACTCTGCGTAAATAGGGAATACACCAATCTGCTGCTACCACACATCGAACTCGCTCAAACGATAAGCAAGCCAAGATTAGCTAAAATAGTAATAATAAGACAAAAGGATTCTTACCATGACTGAGCAAAAGTACATTGTTGCCCTAGACCAAGGCACAACAAGCTCTCGCGCGGTGATACTGGACCACGATGCCAATATTGTTAGCATCTCTCAACGTGAGTTCACCCAAATTTACCCTCAGTCTGGGTGGGTCGAGCACGATCCTCTTGAAATTTGGGCAACACAAAGTTCAACTCTCATCGAAACTCTCGCCAAGTCAGGAATCAGTAGCGACCAGCTTGCGGCCATTGGTATCACCAACCAACGTGAAACCACCATTGTATGGAACAAAGAAACTGGCAAACCTGTCTACAACGCCATTGTGTGGCAATGTCGTCGCACTGCAGAAATTTGTGAAGAGCTCAAAGCACGTGGCCTAGAAGAGTATGTCCGCGAAAATACCGGATTAGTACTCGACCCATACTTTTCCGGCACTAAAATTAAGTGGATTCTGGATAATGTCGAAGGCGCACGTGAAGACGCAGAAGCAGGCAAATTGTTGTTTGGTACTGTCGATACTTGGCTGGTATGGAAAATGACCCAAGGCCGAGTACACGTCACAGACTATACCAATGCTTCTCGCACCATGCTCTTCAATATCAATAACTTAAGCTGGGATCAAAAACTGCTCGACGAACTAGGAATCCCAGCCTCAATGATGCCTGAAGTGAAGCGTTCTTCGGAAGTTTACGGTCAGACCAACATCGGTGGTAAAGGCGGTACTCGTATTCCTATCGCAGGTATTGCCGGAGACCAACAAGCTGCGCTTTACGGTCAAATGTGTGTTGAGGCTGGACAAGCGAAAAACACCTATGGCACAGGTTGCTTCTTACTTATGAACACCGGCCAAGAGAAAGTAACATCAACTCACGGTCTTTTGACCACGCTAGCCTGTGGTCCAAATGGCGAGCCTGCCTATGCACTAGAAGGCGCGGTATTTATGGGAGGCGCTTCAATTCAATGGCTACGCGATGAGATGAAGCTACTCGCAGATGCCAAAGACTCAGAGTACTTTGCGACCAAAGTTGACTCTTCCAACGGTGTTTACGTTGTACCTGCCTTTACTGGCCTTGGTGCTCCTTATTGGGATGCTTGGGCGCGTGGGACCATTGTCGGTCTAACGCGTGGCGTCAGCTCAAACCACATTATCCGAGCAACGCTTGAAGGTATTGCCTACCAAACTCGCGACGTTTTGGATGCAATGCAAGCAGACTCCAACATTAACTTGGCTAGCTTAAGAGTCGACGGTGGAGCGGTGGCAAACAATTTCTTAATGCAGTTCCAATCTGATGTTCTAGATACAGAAGTTCACCGCCCTAAAGTCACGGAAGTTACCGCCTTAGGTGCAGCCTACCTAGCAGGTCTTGCCGTTGGGTACTGGAATAGTATTGATGAGCTGAAAGACAAAGCCGAGCTCGATCGCACCTTCCTACCTCATCATGATGAAGAAAAACGTAATCGCCGCTACAAGGGATGGAAGCGCGCCGTTAAGTGTGCGCAGGTTTGGGCAGAAATGCATAACGAGGAAGATTAAAGTCACAAACTCCTATTCAAGAGCGCCGATTATGGCGCTCTTTTTGCGTTATATCCCCTATTCCTTACATCGTTCTCTTCTCACAATGCGCTAATTCGAGCACAATAACGCGAGTTATTATTTTCGAAAATCGGTGTAATGAGCATATTGGCTCAATGCACAGGGAGCTGCCCGTGAAACAAATTCCAAGACATCAGCAAATAATTGCGTTGGTTCAAAAGCAAGGCTATGTCAGCACCGAAGAGCTGGTAGAGAAATTTAATGTCAGTCCACAGACCATCAGACGCGATCTCAACGAACTTGCCGATGACAATAAAATTCGCCGTTACCATGGTGGTGCAACCATTCCACTGAGTTCAGAAAACACCTCGTACACCGCGCGCAAGAGCATGAATTTCAACGAAAAGGATGTTATTGCAGAAGAAGTGGTTAAACACATTCCCGATGGGGCGACCTTGTTTATTGATATTGGCACCACTCCAGAGGCCATTGCACGAGCACTAAACAAAAATCACAAGCAACTACGTGTGGTTACTAACAATATTAATGTCGCAACCATCTTGCTGCAAAACCCAGAGTTTAAAGTCATCCTTGCTGGTGGAGAAGTACGCAACCGTGATGGCGGTATCGTCGGTGAAGCCACTCTTGATTTCGTGAAACAGTTCCGACTTGATTTCGGCATCTTGGGGATTAGCGGTATCGACTATGACGGTTCACTGCTTGACTTCGACTACCATGAGGTTCGTGTAAAGCAAGCCATTATCGAGAATAGCCGGAGTGTTTTTCTTGCTGTTGATCACTCTAAATTTGGCCGTAATGCGATGGTCAAGCTGGGCAATATCTCTCAACTCCATATGCTGTTTACTGACAAACAACCGCCAAAAGAAATACTGTCTATCCTCAAAGAACACTCAATTCCGCTTGAAGTAATTAACGACAGTAAATAGTCACAGCAATTTCAATCAAATTTAACCTTCAAGAAACCTTTATTCCCTAATAAAGGTTTTTTTGTGCATAAATCACACAAACGAGCGCAAACGAAAACAAATAATGATCTAAAACGAAAGCTGCGTTAGGATTCTTTTATGGTCAAAAATGCTCGTTCGCTCAACAAAAGGTTAAATTCATGAGTATTTCAGCTAATGCTGCACAATCAGACAAAACGTTAGACATAATCATAGTTGGTGGTGGCATTAATGGTGCAGGCATCGCTGCTGATGCTGCTGGCCGAGGCTTATCTGTCGGTTTATATGAAGCCCAAGACTTCGCCTCTGCAACCTCATCTGCCAGCTCAAAACTCATTCACGGTGGGTTGCGCTATCTCGAACACTATGAGTTTCGCTTAGTTTCGGAAGCGCTCGCAGAACGTGAGGTGCTGCTGAAAAAAGCGCCACATATCGCGCAACCAATGCGCTTTCGACTCCCACACCGCCCTTTCTTACGTCCAGCATGGATGATTCGCTGCGGTTTATTCCTCTACGACAACCTAGGCAAAAGAACGACGCTGCCGGCAAGTGAAAGCATCGACTTGGCTCAATCTGGCTTACTCAAACCGGAAATGGAAAAAGGCTTCGAGTACTCTGATTGTTGGGTAGATGATGCGCGATTAGTATTGCTAAACGTGTTGGCTGCAAAAGAAAATAATGCTGAAATTCGTAACTACTGCCATGTAGAAGGCGCAATACGCGAAGGCGATATCTGGCGCGTGACCATTCGCGATGTCATGACAGGAGAAACCTTTGAGCGTAAATCGAAAGCGCTAGTGAACGCCGCAGGGCCTTGGGTCAAGCAGTTCTTTGATCAAGGGTTAGAAAACCTTTCACCACGTAATATACGTCTAATCAAAGGATCTCATATTGTGATTCCTCGCATTCACGATGAGCCACAAGCATATATCCTGCAAAACAAAGATCATCGAATCGTGTTTATGATCCCTTATTTGGATCAGTTTTCGATAATAGGTACGACCGATGTTGAATATAAAGGAGATCCAAGAGAAGTGGCGATCTCAGATCAAGAGGTGGATTATCTGATCGATATCGTCAATCAGCACTTTGTCCAGCAACTTTCACGTGAGGATGTCATCTGGAGTTATAGTGGCGTGCGACCTCTTTGTGATGATGAATCTGACTCTCCACAAGCCATCACACGAGACTACACTCTGGAGCTTGAATCTGAGTACGATCAAGCTCCTCTGCTATCAATTTTTGGCGGAAAATTAACCACATACCGTAAACTTGGTGAAGCGGCATTGGCAAAGCTCGCCCCATATTTACCTAATATGGGGACACCATGGACAGCCAACCACGCCCTGCCAGGTGGTAACTTTAGCTGCACCAGAGAACAACTGGCTGCAACGATCCATGCTCAGTACCCTTGGCTATCACAAGCGTTGCTACTGCGCTATGTCACTCAGTTTGGTACTTATACGTGGAAGCTACTTCAAGGGGTAACAAGTATTGAAGGTATGGGTGTCCCGTTCTCTGACTCTGCGCAAGGCGTTTATCAGCAAGAGATTGATTATCTAATTGAACATGAAATGGCTCTCACAGCCGATGATCTGCTGTGGCGTCGAACCAAACTTGGTCTCTACCTCAATCAGGACGAGATTGAAGCTGTCACCAAGTACATTTCAGGGAAACAACCTCAGCAAGTGATCAGCCTGTCTGAAGCTGGCTAACCACCTAAGTAAGGCAATTTATCATTAAAAGGCTTGGTTACGACACCAAGCCTTTTTAGCTCTAATCGAAACTGGCGATCAACCAGGATGACCATCGACCCTTGGGGTGACTAGCATTTTTCCAAACAGACCGACATACATGACAAAAGCGAATATCCACAACGCTGCACTGATGTTTGGCGCAGAAATCAGATACTGAGGGAAGAACGCCACCCCTATCCCACGTACAATTGCAGCCAATACCAAAGCACCGAAAGCTAGGTTCATATTTGGACCTTGGTAAATCGCACGACCAGTATGCCCCATTGTCACGCGAGCGATCATCGCCAAAATCACACCGCCAATGGCCCCAATCGCAAATAAATGCAACATGTTGTGGCTGGCAAATGGATTATCCAGCAAACCACGTAATAGCAAGCTCACTGGGATGCACAGGTAAGTAGCATGCAGTGACCAAACCAAAGGTTCGCTCAAAGTAAGCCACGGTTTCCAGCGTATGATTCGGATCAGATGCGCCACACCGGCTAACAACATCAATGGTTGACCAAGTTGAGCAAAGGTCATCGGGAAAAAACTTAATATAAATAAGCCGATCAGAGGTAGGTTTGCTAACCAGTCCAACCAGACTATTGGCTGAGGTTTTTCAAAGTTAAAACGACGAGCGGTAAAAAATGGGATAACACGGCTGCCCATAACAGAGAGCAGCAAAGTAAACCACCAAAGCATCGCCTGCCAAACCGCTGAAGCAGGAAATGGCGGCATACCTTTTACCGCCGCATAACTGGCAAAATTAGCCACGATAGCCAACAAAAATAACGGAATAAAAAACAGATTACGCCACCCTTTCGCTTTGACGACTCGGCTGCCGACTTCGTAGGCGACAAAAGCTAAAAACAAGGCTTCAAGGCTAGAAACCAGCCAAAGCGGCGTTGGAGTCCATAGCAACAATCGCGGCAACAACCACAGTGCCACTATCGCAGCTAAACGGTGATGCTTTGTACCATTAATTCCCGTCCAGTTCTGAACCGCGGTTAAGACAAATCCAGCCACAATCGCCATGGCAAAACCAAACAACATCTCATGAACGTGCCACCATAATGCAGGCACTTGAAGCATCGCGGGTTGTCCGCTTTGGAACATCCAAACCCATAAGCCAATAGCAATAACCGCGTAGATGGAGCCTAATAGGAAGAAAGGTCTAAAACCTAAACGTAAAACGGCTGGGATCGCTTCTTCTACTTTTTTATCAGTAATATTGAGCACTAAGTGACTCCTAAAAGTTATAAAAAACTGAAATCTTCCTAGGCTATTGCAAGAAATGTTCCAACCCTTGTAACTCTTTTATCTCAAAGGCTTAGTGATATTAACAAGCCAAAAAAGAAGTCAAATTAACCCAATTTAAAAATGTCAAAAAGACACGACAGATACGATATGAACGACTTTCAATTCTCAGTGAAACTGGTTAGTTTAACGAATACTCCTATTTCACATCCAAGATGAGGTGACAACAGTGGCAAACTATATCTTCGGTTATGGCAGTCTGATGAATTCCGCATCACGCCAATTAACAGGGCAAACTTCGGCGGCAACCACCGCAACCGTAGAGGGGTTTAAACGCTATTGGGGCAAAGTGGATGAGAGTTATACGCTCTCACCCTTGGTGGTCGATAAAGGACACGGGTACGTTAATGGTGTTTTACTCGAAGTAAGTGAATGCGGTCTTAAAGAATTCGATATTCGTGAACGAGGCTACCATCGCGTTCAAGTCCAAGTGAATCAAGTTGAGTCACAGTTGCCACTTAGCGACAACGATCAAGTTTGGGTTTACATCAAAGACAATCCTGAGCCACCTTGTACACTCAGTCCAATAATGCAAACTTATGTGGATACTGTTCTCGTTGGGTGTCTAGAAATATCGGAACAGTTTGCCAAACAGTTTATTGAGCAAACGATAGGCTGGCATTTTCCGCTCGAAAATGATCGCCATGAACCAAAATATGGCAACCTAGCAGGAGTAAAACCAGAGCACCACAAGCAAATTGATGCTCTGGTGGCTGAAGTAAGAGCCTGAAAACCCTCAGCCAAAAAGAGATAAGTTAAATGGAGCACCAAGCCTTCGAGCTTGGTGTCTACCTTTAGACAATACGAATACCAGCTGGCATCGAACGCTCAGGAGTCAGCAGTACACTTTCCGATTCATCATCTGTTTCTGCACACAGCAGCATGCACTCTGATGTTTCACCGCGCATCTTGGCTTTTTCCAGATTGCACAGCACAACCACCTCTTTCCCCATCAGCTGTTGTTCTGTGTAATAAGGCACAAGGCTGGTCACAGTTTGTAGTGTTTTATCACCAACATCAATTTGCACAATGTATAGCTTATCCGCGTTCTCATGGCGGACAACCTCAATGATTTTTCCTGTACGAATTTCCAATTTAGCGAAATCTGAATAAGCGACTTTTTCCATGTTAAGATACCGGTAAAATTTTACTAAAAGACAACGTTTACACTATCAGCAATCACTTATATTACAAGTGGTAAAGATCTCAATTTAAAAATGTATTCATAACAGTATTTGCCTTATTTACATCAACAAGGTTAAATAACTCCATTCGTATTTTTCGAGGTCAAATATGGCAACCATAAAAGATGTCGCCAAGGAAGCAGGCGTATCGATTGCTACAGTATCCAGAGTGATCAATAAGTCTCCTAAAGCGAGCAAAGCATCGATAGAATCGGTCTCAAAAGCGATGGCAAAACTAGGCTACCGACCCAATGCCGCCGCCAAAGCGCTTGTTAGCCAGAGCAGCAATACCGTTGGCGTATTGGTTGGTGATGTGTCCGATCCCTTTTTCGGAGCCCTCGTCAAAGCAGTGGACAATGTCGCTCACGAGCATGGTAAACATATACTGATCGGAAATGGTTACCATGATGCTGAAGAAGAACGCAAAGCGATTGAACTGCTTATCAACAATCGCTGTGAGGCTCTGGTCATCCACTCAAAAGGCTTATCTGATCAAGAGCTCATCGGCTACGCGAAAGAAGTCAAAGGTCTGGTGCTCATAAACCGATTTATTGAAGAAATTGCGGAACGCTGCATCGCACTCGATAACTTCAAAGGGGCTTATCTAGCGACTGAATACCTGATCCGTCATGGACACACTAAAATTGCTTGTGTAGCGTCAGCTCACGAAATAGAAGACTCTTCGCAACGAGTTGCAGGGTATCTCGCGGCGCTAAAAGACAACAATATTGAACTGCCTAGCAGCTATATCGAACGTGGTGAGCCAAACAACGATGGTGGTGAAGTTGCTATGACCACCTTACTCACCAAATCACTCGATATCACTGGTGTAGTCGCCTATAACGATTACATGGCTGCGGGAGCACTGTCTGTACTCGATGAAAATGGCATCAAAGTGCCAGATCAAATCTCTATGATGGGGTTCGATGACGGTCTGATTGCTCGTTACATCAGCCCTCGATTGACGACGATTCGTTACCCTATCGCTATGATGGCAGAGCGCGCTGCGCGACTAGCATTAAATCTCGCCAAACAAGAAGCAACTAACAACGAAGCCATCATGTTTACACCAACGTTAGTACGTCGTAACTCGGTTGCAAAAATTGCCAAGTAGCCAACAAGCGTAACGGTATTTAGGGGGGCTCAAACTAGAGCCCTCTTTTGATTCAGGTAGTTACGCGACACCATGACCTTTCGATGCAACCCAGATGCGGTACCACTGTTCATGTGTCAACTCCAGCTGTAATGCGCCAACCGCTGTCTTCACGCGCTGGATGTTACCGCTACCAATGATAGGAACTGGGCGCGCAGGCATTCTCATCACCCAAGCAAAAATGACTTGGTCAATACAGTCGGCTCCAATTTCTTGGCCAACTTCAGATAATGTGTCACGCAGACGGCATGCCTGTTCACTGCTATCGCTAAATATTCGACCACCAGCAAGACATGACCAAGCCATCGGCTGAACTCGCTGCTTTTGTAACTGCTCCAGCGTACCATCTTCCGTCACTTGTAAGTTCACCGGATTAATTTCAATCTGATTGGTGATAAGTGGTACATCAAGGCGAGATTGAAGTAACGCAAACTGAGCTGGGGTAAAGTTAGACACACCAAAATGCTTTACTTTACCAGCACTGTTTAACTGTGCGAACGCTTCGGCGGCTTCATCGGCATCCATCAGCAGATCTGGACGGTGCAATAGCAAGACGTCGAGATGATCGGTATTCAAACGGTGAAGAGATTGTTCAGTCGATTCGATAATCGCAGCCTTGCTACTGTTGTAGTGATTGACCTGCTTGCCTTCACCACGGTAAATACCACATTTTGAAACGATCTGAATCTGGTCACGCAAGCGACTATCGAGTGCCAGCACCTGACCAAACATTTTCTCACATGCAGAGTCTGGTCCATACACTGGAGCATGATCAACCGTGGTGATACCCAACTCAAGATGTTGCTGTACAAACGCATGCTGTTGCTGAGTATTCATACCCCACTCTGCCATGCGCCAGTAACCTTGGATCATCGGTGAAAAAACCGGGTGTGACTTGTTCATATTTGTCCCCTGAAAGATGCAATTTATCAGCGATACTTGCGCTGTTCTGGATTCAGTATACTGCTAGCCAGCAGGACGATTAAGACCATAAAGACGAAAAGATAATTCGGTATAACGCACAATTAACTTACTTTAATTTTCTATATTGAACGATATAATCAACAACAGATTTCGAATTATAGGTTTGTGTTGATGCATAAAATGCACAAGCGTTTCGAGCGCTACGCACTATTTGGCGAGGTAGCCAAACAACTTAGCTTTTCTAAAGCCGCAGATAATCTCGGCATTTCGAGGAGCTATCTCTCATCGCAAATACTCCAGCTAGAGCAGGAGCTAGAAACCAGCTTATTAATCCGCTCTACGCGCAGTGTTCGCTTAACAGCCGCAGGGGAAAAGATTCTAGCAAAAATGCAAGGTATCAATGCGTCAATCCTTGAGTTAGAAAAGGAACTCGATCACACCAAGAGTACCGTCGGCGGACTGCTACGAATTACCGCCCCCACCATTTTCAGCCACCGCTTTCTGATCGAGATTTGCCATCAATTTCAACTGCTGCACCCTGACATCGAATTTGACTTAGACATTGGCTATACCAGAGAAGACCTCACCAAAAGCAACTTCGACCTAGCCATCCGTGCGACCAATACCCCACCAGAGAATATGGTGGCGAAAAAACTGATGCCGTACCAACACATTTGCTGTGCCTCACCAGACTATTTGGCTCAAAACGGCATCCCGACTCATCCGCAAGATCTCACTAAACACAACTGTTTATCTGATCCAAATCTACGTAAATGGCCATTTTCCACAAACGATAATCAGATGATTGAAGTGGCAACAGATGGCGATATGCTCATCAACGATAACCTTCTACTGCTTGATGCGGCGTTGAAAGGCAAAGGTGTGATCAAGATGCCCTGTTATTTAGTCAAGCCCGCGCTGGATAGCGGCAAACTGTTGCAAGTCTTACCTGACTATGTAATGACTCAAAGCAACATCTACCTGATCTTCCCTCCTCAGCTTCGTCGTAGCACCAAGCTGTCAGCCTTCATCGATTTTGTCCAACATTGGTTTGAGGAACTCTAAGGCATGTTGTCCATCACTCTCAACAGTTTCGTCCACCGAGTTGCTGACAAAACAGCGGTGATCAAGTGTGCCAACCAGCATGGTTGTCAGTTAAAGCGAATTCGACGTTCAAGGCATTGGCAGTTGAGCGGACACGAACAGCAATTGCGCTCATTGATAGAAACTCTAAAAGATGAGGATCAACAGTGGATAGTTGCAGCGATTGGCAAATCCTTGCCCGAACCTGACGTCGATTTGTCTCAAATACTGCTCAGCAATCCCGCCATGACCGTTAGTCAACTCGTGCAAGAAACAGGTTGCTCGATGAGTGAAGCTCGCGTTGCAATTGACCAGCATGAAGGATTCTAAACGGCGTAGCTGACGCTTCCTTAAATAATAAAAAGCCAGTCGTGTGACTGGCTTTTTCAATCTGGCGATTATCGCGAGCGGGAAAATTGGAATGTCGTTTGATAACGATATTCCTCTCCCGGACGTAGAATTACACCTGACTGCGGCCATTGTGGGTGATTGGGCGAGTCCGGCAAAAACTGCGTTTCTAGGGCTAATCCCGCATAATCTGCATACTCTTTTCCCGCTCTCGCTGGCGTACCCGCTAACCAATTGCCGCAATAGAGTTGCATCGCGGGTTTGTCAGTTATCACCGAAAGAGACACTTGCTGATCCTGACTGGTCAACGTCGCTACAGGCACACTGGTATCACGTTGTGGATCAAACCAGTAGCTGTGATCATATCCCTTAGCGGCTTGTTGTTGCTCATCCGCTAATAAGTCTTGAGCGACACTTTTGACTCTGCGGAAATCAAAACCAGTACCTTGGACACTGACCAAATCGTCAAGTGGGATACCATTCTCATTCGTCGGCAAGTAGTAATCCGCTTCGATTTGCAGTTGATGTGAACGGGCATCCAACTCACTCTCTGTACCATTGAGATTAAAATAAGCATGATTGGTCAAATTTATCGGCGTCGCTTTGTCACAATGAGCGATGTATTCAATATCGAATCGTCCATCATCATGGAGCTGATAGCGCAGTTGAACATCAAGATTCCCAGGGAAACCTTGATCCCCATCGGCTGAACTCAAGCCAAAAATAATGGTATTGGTTTGCTGTTCGACCACTTGCCAGCGCCGCTTATCAAAACCCGAGATGCCACCATGCAAGCAGTTACCAGCCTGGTTCACAGACAACTGATATGACTGCCCATCAAGCGTAAAAAGCCCATTGGCAATGCGGTTCGCATAGCGGCCAACCGTTACCCCCATGTAACTAGGCTGACGCTCAAAATCTGCCATGGTCCCTACACCTAACAAAACTTCACGCAGCTCACCACACGCCAAAGGCAAACGACAACTGAGCCATGTTGCTCCGATGTCCATCAACACAATGCGAACCCCACTCACATTGGTTAATTCAAATAACTGAGCGGGCTGACCGTCATAGGCAAGCTGCTCAGTCATGGTGCGAAAAAGAGAATTTTCCATCAACAGTCCTTAGTACATTTCAATCAGGCCGGCGCCATCTTTGGCCTGACAAACGTAGATAGACTCTTTTAATCCGGTTGCGACTTGATATTGCTCAGCAACAGCTGCTTTGACTGGCTCGACAAGTTCAGGCGGCATTACTGCAACAATACAACCACCAAAGCCGCCCCCCGTCATACGTACACCGCCTTGCTCGCCAATAACCGCTTTAACAATATCCACTAAGGTGTCAATCTCTTTGACGGTAATTTCAAAATCGTCACGCATAGAAATGTGCGATTGTGCCATTAACTGCCCCATACGCTTGAGATCGTTTGCACGCAATGCTTGAGCGGCTGCAAGTGTTCGCTCATTTTCGGTGATTACGTGACGAGCACGCTTAGCGACCACTTCATCAAGCTGATCTGCTTTCGCTTCAAACTCAGTCATAGTGACATCACGTAACGCTTTAACACCAAAGAGACTGGCCGCTTGCTCGCATTGTTGACGGCGAGTGTTGTACTCACTGTCCACCAGACCGCGTTTTTTATTGGAGTTAATGATCATGACGGACATATCAGCAGGCATAGAGACAGATTCGGTTTCCAAGCTTCGACAATCTAGCAACATTGCATGATTTTCTTTGCCTTCAGCGGAAATCATCTGATCCATAATGCCGCAATTACAGCCAACAAATTCATTTTCTGCCTGTTGACCATTGAGCGCAATCTCCGCCTGAGAAATCTCTAGCTGATAAAGCACTTTAAAAGTTTGACCTATCACGACTTCTAGCGCAGCAGAAGAACTCAAGCCCGCGCCTTGCGGTACGTTACCACTCACAGAAATATCTGCACCGCCAAACTCATAGCCTCGGGCGAGCAAACACTTGACCACACCGCGGATGTAGTTGGCCCACATTTTATCCTTAATAAAAGTGATCTCTTGGGTGATATCAAATTCATCGGTTTGGTTTTCGTAATCAACGGCAACAACTCGTACAATACTATCGTCACGTTTCGCCGCAGCAACGACCGTTTGATAGTCGATCGCACATGGCAATACAAAACCATCGTTGTAGTCGGTGTGTTCACCAATAAGATTGACGCGCCCTGGAGCCTGAATGATATGGCTCGCTGCGTAGCCAAGTACTTGGCTAAATGATGCTTTCACACTGTTGATTAGTTCTGACATAAAGCCCTCTAGAATTCTGTTAAATTTTTCATGCCAGCGCTTGCACCGCATTGCTGGCTAAAATGGTTGGTTACTTCTGCTCTTTGTAATGAACATCACTCAAGTCACGAAGACGTTGCGCAGCTTGTTCTGCGGTGAGATCACGTTGGCTTTCGGCCAACATTTCGTAACCAACCATAAATTTTCGTACTGTGGCACTGCGCAAAAGTGGTGGATAGAACAGTGCATGAAGCTGCCAATGTTCAATATCCGTCCCCTGTTCAAAGAAGGGGGCATAATGCCAGCCCATTGAGTAAGGGAATGAGCATTGGAACAAGTTGTCATAACGGCTGGTCAACTTCTTGATCGCCACGGCAAGATCATCGCGTTGTTCGTCAGTCAATTCACTCATACGGCGAATATGCTTTTTAGGCAGTAACAGGGTTTCAAATGGCCATGCCGCCCAATATGGCACCAAAGCTGCCCAATGCTCGGTTTCCACCACAACTCGTAAACCGTCTTTCAATTCAGCATTCACATAGTCCACCAGCAAATTGCTGCCGTGTTGTTGGTAGTAGGCTTTAAGATTCTGCTCTTTGCGTTCGATTTCATTCGGTAGGAAACTGTTCGCCCAAATCTGACCGTGTGGGTGAGGCTGAGAACAGCCCATGGTTTCCCCCTTATTTTCGAATGCCTGAACCCAGATGTAGTGCTCACCTAACTCTTCGATCTGACGGTTCCAAGTATCTATCACACCGCGGATCTGAGTCACAGAGAGTTCTGGTAAGGTTTTGCTGTGATCAGGAGAAAAACAGATAACTCGACTCAGCCCTCGAACGCCTTGTGTTTTGAACAATGGATTGTCTGATTCAGGTGCATCTGGTGAATCTGGCATTAATGCAGCAAAGTCATTACTAAACACATAAGTGCCCTGATAATCTGGGTTCACATCCCCCGAAATACGTTGGTTTGTTGGACATAGAAAACAATCTGCTTGATATTCAGGTAGTTCATCTACAGCCGCCTTCTCATCAGCGCCACTCCAAGGTCGCTTGGCTCGATGTGGCGATACAAGAATCCACTGCCCAGTTAATGGGTTGAATCGGCGGTGTGGATGATCCACAGGGTTAAACTCAATCTTCGACATCGTACTTACTCAACTACTTAAACTATTTTCAAATCAAATATGGTGTTAGGCGGAATAACCCTGAGGGTTGTTTGACTGCCAATTCCAAGTATCGGCTGTCATTTCATCGATACTGCGCAGCGCGCGCCATCCCAACTCTTTTTCAGCCTTTTCAGTGCTTGCCCAGCACTCTGCAATATCACCAGCTCTACGAGGGCATATTTGGTAAGGAACGGCATGTCCACAGGCACGACTAAACGCCTCCACCATCTGCAATACACTCGATCCTTTCCCCGTGCCTAGGTTGTAGACATGCAAACCATGTTGACTCCCCACAGAGTTCAGTGCCGCGATATGCCCGTCAGCGAGATCCATGACATGTATATAGTCGCGGATACCGGTACCATCTTGTGTAGGATAATCGTCACCAAAAATAGACAAGCGCTCACGCCTCCCGACAGCAACCTGAGCAATGAATGGCATCAAGTTATTTGGAATACCTTGGGGATCTTCCCCCATCGTTCCAGAAGGGTGTGCTCCAACAGGATTAAAGTAGCGTAACAACGTGATGCTCCAGTCCTGCTCAGCAGCAAACAGATCACTGAGGCACTGTTCAACCATATATTTGCTGCGACCATAAGGGTTTGTCGTCGCTCCAGTTGGCGACTCTTCGGTGATAGGAACTTGTTGAGGATCGCCATAAACAGTGGCAGAAGAGCTGAAAACAAGGCTTTTTACACCCGCTTTACGCATCGAACGAGCAAGAACCACTGTGCCATTAACATTGTTGTCATAGTATTCGAGGGGCTTTTCAACAGATTCACCAACCGCTTTTAGCCCAGCAAAGTGGATCACCGACGTGATGTCATGTTTCGAAAATACAGAATCGAGAAATGCTTCATCACGGATGTCACCGACGTAAAACGTCGGTGTTTTACCAGTCAGAGCATCGATACGAGTAAGCACCTCTTCTTTGGCGTTGCAAAGATTATCTACAATAATGGGGTCAATACCTGCTTCAATCATCTGCACACAAGTATGACTGCCTATGTATCCCATACCGCCGGTAACAAGAACTTTCACTATTCGATCTCCATCAATCGGTGAGCAATACCATGCTCAAATCTCTTCGATGGCAAAAGTCTATCAATCAACGACGTCCAAGATCCGTGATCAATTTCGCGTTATGTAAACGTTTCCACAAAATTAACCATAAATGACCTTCAAGATTAGTGTGATAAATGGTTTAGTTAATCAAAGTTGATGACCGATTGGCCGTAGTAAACAGATTACCGCTGAAGCTTTTTCCATTCAACATTCGAATAGATAACAATGTTTGCTATTTTTTACTAAAAATCGGTACTTGATCGGTGTGATTGTTTACAATACTTGGCATAGTTAGATTGCCTACGTAAGCGCAACAAGTAAT
This sequence comes from Vibrio sp. M250220, assembly GCF_036533795.1. Classification (NCBI taxonomy): domain Bacteria; kingdom Pseudomonadati; phylum Pseudomonadota; class Gammaproteobacteria; order Vibrionales; family Vibrionaceae; genus Vibrio; species Vibrio sp. M250220. The sequence continues at coordinate 93,777 of NZ_JATABI010000003.1, forward strand.
AAAGGGACGTAATAATTAATGGCAACATTGAAAGATATTGCGACGGAAGCGGGGGTTTCCTTAGCTACCGTATCAAGGGTACTTAACGACGATCCAACATTAAGTGTTAAGGAAGAGACTAAGCACCGCATTTTTGAGATCGCAGAAAAGCTAGAGTATAAAACCAGTAGCTCCAAGAAAGCGGCGCTAGCTAGAAAACAAAATCATCACTTTATGGCGGTATACAACTACCCTCAGGAAGCGGAAGTCAACGACCCCTATTATCTTTCTATCCGCCACGGCATCGAAACTCAATGCGATAAACTAAACATTGAGCTAACAAATTGTTATAACAATGAAATCGTCGCAGCAAGCAATAAGATAACGGGTGTTCTTTTGGTTGGACGAAGCAATCCGAACACCTTAGCCCAGTTGACTAAGATGACTGACAATATTTGCTATGTCGACTTCAGTGACTGTGACTCTGAATTCGATTCTGTCGACATTGACCTCAAACGAATCAGCAAACAAATCACCGATTTTTTCATCGACCAGGGCTTTAAACGTATTGGTTTTATTGGGGGGCAGGATAAACCCAATTGTGCCGACATTCGTGAAATTGCCTTCGCTGAATATGGGCAACTTAAAGGCGTAGTGTCACTTGATGATATCTATCGTGGCGAGTTCACCAACTCATCTGGGTATAAGCTTGCTAAAGAAATGCTGGCAAAACCGGACTTCCCTAGAGCGTTATTTATTGCCTCGGATTCAATTGCGATTGGGGTGTTAAGAGCCATTCATGAGCACGGGCTTAATATCCCTGAAGACATTTCGCTTATTAGTGTGAACGATATTCCTACCGCAAAGTTTACGTTCCCATCCCTGTCTACGGTGCGAATTCACTCAGAGATGATGGGCATTCAAGGCGTTAACCTTCTCATTGAAAAAGTTCGTGATGGTCGCGCCCTACCATTACAGGTTTATGTTCCGAGCAAGCTAAAACTAAGAGGCACCACTCAATGACTCCAGAGCAGTGGCTAGCCATTCTCACTCCGCATCTTGAACAATAAAATTAATCAAACAGCATCTCTAAGGTACTGAATTTCAGTGCCTTTTTTATTATTTAAAACTCAAACCCATGCAGCTACTCCCCCCTCACCCAGCAATAAGATGTGGTTAAACATTATTCTTTAATCGTGATCACAGCTTTCACCTACCGACTCGAATAAATCGTGATCCAGTTAAAGTAAAACGTTTTCACCAATTTATTTTAGTAAAAGTTTTACTAATATCTTTCCCATAAGCTCACTGAGCATTTTTTAACAGAACGTCGGCAGTCATCGGACGCTTTAAGCCGAGGGAGAGCAATCGTGAACAATTGGGAAAACTTCCTACACCTACATGAGAACCGCATGGCACCACGTGCCTATTTTTTCTCATACGATTCCGTCAACAGCGCACAAACTTTTCAACGCGAGCTCAGCAACCACTTTATGCTGCTAAGCGGACAGTGGCGTTTTAACTACTTCACAAACCCGCTCTTGGTTCCTGAGGAGTTTTACACTGACAAGATGGAACAGTGGGGCCAGATTACGGTTCCAAATATGTGGCAAATGGAAGGCCATGGCGATCTTCAATACACTGATGAAGGTTTTCCTTTCCCAATTGATGTTCCTTTTGTGCCAAGCGATAACCCAACTGGCGCTTATCAGCGTAATTTCACTCTGAGCGAGAGTTGGAATGATCAACAAACCATCATCAAATTTGATGGTGTGGAAACCTACTTTGAAGTCTATGTAAATGGTCAATATGTCGGTTTTAGCAAAGGGAGCAGACTTACCGCCGAATTCGACATTTCAAAATACGTAGTACAAGGCGATAACCTTCTGTCAGTGCGCGTGATGCAGTGGGCTGACTCTACCTACATCGAAGATCAGGATATGTGGTGGACCGCCGGCATCTTCCGTGATGTTTACCTTGTGGGTAGACCACAAACCCATGTGCAAGATTTTACCGTCCGCACTGACTTTGCCGACGACTACGTCGCAGCAACGCTCTCTTGTCAGGTGGAACTTGAGAACCTTAGTAACCAGCAAGCGCATGGCTACTCACTAGACTACGCTCTGATGGATAAAGGTCAGGTTATTGCTCAAGGCTCATGCAGTAACCTGACTATCGACCAATCTGCTCAGGCTCGCTTTAACATCGAAATGACCCACCCAGTTCACTGGACCGCTGAAAATCCTTACCTTTATCAACTTCTGATCACTCTGCGTGATAATCAAGGCAACATCTTGGAAGTGATCCCACAACGAGTTGGCTTCCGTGACATTAAGGTGCGTGATGGCCTGTTTTACATCAACAATCAATATGTAATGCTCCACGGGGTTAACCGTCACGACAACGATCATCTAAAGGGTCGCGCTGTGGGAATGGAGCGCGTCGAGAAAGACATCGTGTTGATGAAGCAACACAATATTAACTCTGTGCGTACAGCTCACTACCCTAATGACCCTCGCTTCTATGAACTGTGTGATATCTATGGTCTGTTCGTTATGGCGGAAACCGATGTAGAAACTCATGGTTTTGCCAACGTGGGAGATTTGAGCCGAATCACGAATGATGCCGCGTGGGAAGCTGTGTTTGTCGAGCGCGCCGAACGCCACATCCACGCACAAAAAAACCATCCATCCATCATCATGTGGTCGATGGGCAACGAATCAGGCTACGGCTGTAACATCCGCGCGATGTGCGCGGCAACTAAAGCGATTGATGACACTCGCCTCGTCCACTATGAAGAAGACCGTGACGCGGAGGTTGTTGATGTCATTTCAACCATGTACTCACGTGCACAATTGATGAACTATTTCGGCGAGTTCCCGCACGAAAAACCGCGCATCATCTGTGAATACGCCCACGCTATGGGTAATGGCCCAGGTGGTCTGACTGAATATCAAAATGTGTTCTACAAACATGATCACATCCAAGGTCATTATGTTTGGGAATGGTGTGACCATGGCATTTTAGCCCACGATGAGAAAGGTAAGTCTTTCTACAAATACGGTGGTGATTATGGTGACTACCCTAACAACTACAACTTCTGTATGGATGGTTTGATCTACCCTGACCAAACTCCAGGCCCAGGCTTGAAAGAGTACAAGCAGGTGATCGCGCCAGTAAAAATCCGCGCTATCGACCCACAAATGGGTAAGTTTACCATTGAAAACAAGCTGTGGTTCTCAGACATCAACGATTACACCATTACCGCAGATATTCGCGCCGAAGGTGAGACTTTACGCACCGTTCAATTCAAAGTAGCTGACTTAGCCGCCAACTCTGAACGAGACATTGAGATTGCGATCCCTGAATTGGATCAACGTGAAGTCTTCGTCAACTTTACCGTGCGTAAAGATAGCTGCACTCTCTACAGCGCGGCTAACCACGATATTGCGGTTTACCAATACCCAATCAAAGCAAATACGGCAACCACTACAACTTATAGTAACGCCAACGCAACCAGATTAAATATCGAGGAGAGCCGTCTTGGTTATTTGATTGAGGGCCATAACTTTGCAATTAACTTCTCGAAAGTCAATGGCAAGCTAACCTCGTGGTTGGTCAATGGTGAGGAGCTGATCAAATCTGAACCGAAGCTCAACTTCTTCAAACCAATGATCGACAACCACAAGCAAGAGCATGAAGGATTGTGGCAACCTGCCCACCTTCAAATCATGCAAGAGCACTTCCGCACCCTCAATGTTGAGCTGATTGATGGCAAAGTCGAAATCACCACGACCAGTATCATCGCGCCACCAGTATTCGATTTCGGGATGCGTTGTAGCTACCGCTACCAGATCAACGCTGAAGGACAACTCAACCTAGAACTGAGCGGCGAACGCTATGGCAATTACCCGCATGTCATTCCTGTGATCGGTTTAGATCTTGGGCTCAATGGTGAGTTCGAACAGGTCAAATACTATGGTCGTGGCCCAGAAGAAAACTACCAAGACAGCAAGCAAGCCAACATGATTGATGTTTACCAGACAACCGTCGCTGATATGTTTGAGAACTACCCATTCCCTCAAAATAACGGCAACCGTCAAAACGTTCGCTGGGCAGCTTTGACTAATCGCAATGGCACCGGTTTGTTAGTAAAGCCTCAGCAAGAGATCAACTTCAGCGCTTGGTTCTACACCAACCAAAATCTACATCAAGCTCAGCACACAATTGAGCTTGAGAAAAGTGGTTACATCACTCTGAATCTCGACCACAAATTGATGGGACTTGGTTCCAATTCTTGGGGCAGTGAAGTGCTCGATTCATACCGTGTCTACATGGATGAGTTTTGCTATGGCCTGACGCTAATGCCACTGCAAGCGGGTGACTGTAACGCCCAAGCACTGGCTGCACACAACTTTGGTGACGCCTTCTTTAAGAACAAGCGTGTCACAACAACTGATGTAAACGAGGCATAACCCATGATCGTGTTAGAAAGCTTAGAGCAATTCAAACAAGTGTACCGCAATGGTCGTAAATGGAACCGCTGTGTTGAGGCGATTGAAAACTGCGTCAACATCAAAGATGGCGTAATGCACTCCATTGGCGACTCACTGGTGTACATGATTGAAGATGGCATTTCACTGAACAATGACACTTTTATCGGTAACCGCCGCTACTTTGATGTGCACTACTATCTGGAAGGCAAAGAATCAGTAGAATTTGCGGATAAGTCTCAGCTACAACAGCTTGAGGCGTATAGCGATGAAACGGATCGTGAATACCTGATAGGTAAAGGGCAAGTACGTGAACTGAGCGCAGGTCAATTGGCCATTTTTGACAATAGCCAAGGCTATCGTTTCTTAGGTGACAACCGAGTGCGCAAAGTGGTGCTGAAAGTAACCATCGAAGATGGCTACTTCCTCAACAAGTAACCAAGACATTCATACCAATAACAACGAGGGGCGATGCCTGTCGCATCAGCCTCTCGATAAAACCCTACAAACACGTGACTCTTCGGAGATATAACAAATGTCTGATACCAAACGTAACACCATAGGCAAATTTGGCTTGCTGTCCTTAACCTTCGCTGCCGTATTCAGTTTCAACAACGTCATTAACAACAATATTGAAATCGGTCTAGCATCGGCACCAATGTTCTTCTTAGCGACCATCTTTTATTTCATCCCTTTCTGCTTAATCATCGCTGAGTTCGTTTCTCTCAACAAAGATTCAGAAGCTGGGGTTTATGCTTGGGTTAAAAGCTCACTCGGTGGTCGCTGGGCATTTATTTCTGCTTACACTTACTGGTTCGTAAACCTGTTCTTCTTTACCTCACTACTGCCACGCGTTATCGCCTACGCTTCCTATGCATTCCTTGGCTATGAGTACATTCTGACACCATTCGCGACCACTGCTCTCAGTATGATCCTGTTTGCGTTCGCAACTTATGTATCTACCAACGGCGCAAAAATGCTGGGGCCAATTACTTCCGTCACTTCATCATTAATGCTGTTACTGACTATCTCGTACATCTTGCTTTCTGGCGCTGCGCTACTTGGCGGCGTAGAACCGGCTGACCCAGTAACTGTTGAAGCAATGATCCCTGATTTCAGTTGGGCATTCCTTGGCATTACTACATGGATCTTTATGGCTGCGGGCGGTGCTGAGTCTGTCGCGGTTTACGTCAACGACGTTAAAGGTGGTTCTAAGTCTTTTGTAAAAGTGATCATTATTGCAGGTATCTTTATTGGTGCGCTTTACTCTGTCTCTTCTGTACTCATCAACGTATTTGTCTCTAGCTCAGAGCTAAAATACACAGGTGGCTCAGTTCAGGTATTTGAAGGGCTAGCAAGTTACTTTGGCCTACCTGAAATCCTGATGAACCGTTTCGTGGGCTTGGTTTCATTCACAGCCATGTTTGGTTCTCTACTAATGTGGACTGCAACACCTGTAAAAATCTTCTTCTCAGAAATTCCTGAAGGTATCTTTGGTAAGAAAACGGTAGAGCTTAATGAAAATGGCGTTCCAGCACGTGCAGCTTGGGTACAGTACGCCATCGTATTCCCACTAATGATTATCCCAACCTTAGGCTCAAATACAGCTCAGGATCTTATGAATACGGTGATCAATATGACCGCAGCGGCTTCAATGCTCCCACCGCTGTTCATTATGCTGGCTTACCTAAACTTGCGCCTAAAACTGGATCATCTAGAACGTGATTTCAAAATGGGTTCACGCATGACAGGGATTGCCGTGGTTTCGATTCTGATCGGTATCTTCACTGTGGGCTTCCTAGCGTCAACGTTCCCAACAGGCGCAGACATCATGACCATCATTTTCTACAACGTTGGCGGCATTGTTATCTTCCTAGGTTTTGCTTGGTGGAAGTACAGCCAATACGAAAAGTCACTCAATGATCAAGAGCGCTTACAAGAGGCCGCGCCTGCCGTTACCCTAAAATAATAATAACAACCCCTTTTGGGCACCCTAGTGGTGCCCTTTTTTGTTTTGTCTATCACTGTCAACTACGACCTTCACGAACAGAAAAGCGTCTTTTCGGATCATTTATCCAGCTCAAGACCAGATATAGTGATCAGCAAGGTGCGCGGCCGCCACTTGCTTGTTCTGTCATATCAACAATAAGGTTAATCACAATGACTAAACTCAATACCATAGCACCCGTGTTATTTCTGGTGATGTGGAGTAGTGGTGCGGTGATCGTTAAGCTCGGCTTGCAGTTCTCTTCACAGTGGAGTTTTCTAGCCCTGCGGGCTCTGATTTCTCTGCTCTCTGGATGAGCATTGTTGCCTCTGTAGGAGCCTTGCCATTGCTGATGTATATGGTCAACAAAGAGAGCTCGGACAAAGTCAGCGTATTGTTTTATGCAGTTCCGGTACTGACTTACCTATTTGATCACTTGCTGTTTGGCACGGCATTAAGCAGTACGGCCTTGTTCGGTATGGCTTTGGTGTTATCGGTGCTTGGATGGCGATTGCACTCGATGAGTGGTTCCGAGGTTTAATCATGGCGAGGCGCTGGCGTTCAAAAGTCTGGACGCGCTTCACCTTGAGTTAAGTTTAAGGGCGCACAATGCGCCCTTAACTATTTATATCGCCTCAATGCTAAGCAATAAGCAAGCTTCAGGGTCAAGAATAGGCAGACTGAGACCAACTGTGGCTAACCACTCACCTTTGAGTGTAATCTCTCCCTCATGCCACCAGGTTTCACCCTCTTTCATCAACTGAGCGCTGGATTGGGGGTAATCCACCAGACGAACTATATAGCACTTTTGTGGTTCCAAATGTTCAATCAATAAAGGTTCCGGCAGGGCATAGTCTGGCATCGCTTTTTGACATACTGTAATCAGGGTTTGCTGAGCTTTTGTCACCCCATAGGCCAAACGGGTCTGGTCACTGCTGTCGAGATAAAAACTGTCACCGCTATGCAGCAGCTCTCGATACTGTTTATGCAACGCAATATACTTGGCAAAAGCCTGTTTCTCTTGTTCACTCTCTTTAACCGGGTCAAGTTCAACCCCCATATGACCATTGAGAGCTGTCAGACCGCGCAGGTTAATATCATGACAGCGTCTTGTGGTATGGCTGTGGGACGGCCCGATATGCGCCCCCATCACCTCGGGTGGAAAAAAGATCCCCATGTGCTTTTGGATAGTTTGCCGTTCAAGTGCATCGTTGCAGTCGGATGTCCAGAAACGACAGGTTCGTTTAAGGATTTCATAATCAACCCGACCACCACCTGAGCTACACGACTCAATTTCAACATTAGGATGAGCGGAAACCAGCTGGTCAATAAGTCGATACAGAGCTTTGGTCTGACCATGTACTGCTCCACTCCCCTGATGAGTCGCCTGAACCAGCTCGCGGTTCATGTCCCACTTAACATAGCCAATGTTATGCTCACTGAGCAGGGTATCCAGACTGTTAAATAAATACTGAAAACAGTCACTGTTTTGCAGATTCAGGACATATTGATAACGCCCGGTCGGCTGCTGATACCCCTCGGCTCCAAGCAACCAGTCTGGATGCTGGCGAAACAGGTCAGAATCTGGGTTAACCATCTCTGGCTCAACCCAAATACCAAACTCCATTCCCAAAGAGTTAACATGTTCAATCACTGGCTCCAGACCATTTGGGTACTTGCTTGCATCCAATATCCAGTCTCCCAATGAAGACTTGTCATTGTTACGGCCTTTAAACCAGCCATCGTCAATGATGAAACGTTCAACCCCCATCTGAGCTGCCTGAGTCGCCATTTGGCATATATAATCAGGGTCATGGTCGAAGTAAATCCCTTCCCACGTGTTAAGGTGGACGGGGCGCAACTTGTGACTTTCAAAAGGTAAAATCTGCTGTCGAACGTAGGTATGGTTTGCTTTGCGAATACCATTGATACCTTTTGGACTATAGGTAGCTAAAAGCTCTGGAGTGGTGTAACTCTGCCCTTGTTTAAGAATCACTTCCCCGGGAATAAGCCACTCACCTGCCTGCAGTAATCGACGGCCATCACTTTTCACATCTGCGCGCCAATGATGATTACCACTCCATGCTAAATGAAATCCCCACACTTCACCGGCTTGATCAGAAAACCCTACTGTACCCAGCAGGCAACCGGGAAAGTATTCATGGGAAGTGCGACCTCGACGGTTTTCCACCAACCAGGAACCGTGGTTGATGGTCTGGCGCTGAGACTGAAACTCCCGACTCCAGCGACCATGATAACTTTCCAACTCCGAAGCCCTGAATGGTAGCGGAAGTGTCAGCGCCAGTTTGTTTAACGTGTACTCCTGTTGGCTGACGTTGCTCAGGGTCATCTGTTTACTCAACACCCCTGTACTATCGAGCTTAAGGCAGATTGTTAAGATAAGTTGGGCCAACTCATCCTGACAAACAATCTCAACCTCATTGCCAGATTGAGTGTGACTGAGATAATCAAGCCGAGGCATGCTCGCCAGACCATTGCGATGCCCTTCAATCGCCGAAGAGCCAAAACTGCCCCGCCCTAACTCAGGACAAAGAGTTAAAGGAACATCATGATCCAAACGTGCCTGAGGCACCGCACGCAACTGACTTTGTGCCAGAGAATCAAACTGCTGAGCATCTAAGCAATTAATAGACATCCCCCAATAGAGCACTTCTGGAGCAGGGCTAAGTTTGATCACCAGTGACACATTATCACTGTGTAGTTGTACGAACTGATTCATCAATCGCTCCTTAAATGACAAAGCTTAGCGTGAGCTGATAGCGATAACGCTTTTCAAGTAACTGGTAATGCTGATGGACACTTGGCGTCCATGAATCATCACCACCAACCCCCATATGGAAACCATCAAGGCGGACATAAATGCTACCTTGCTTGACCAGTTCATTGGTGTGTTTGGCTGTAGCCAGATTCTCCTGACTAAACTCACTGACCGCAAAATGGAAATTGCCTCGTATAAAGAGTTCCCCCACCTGCGCTTGGCTAACATCACAACGTAAGCCATTCTCTGACGGGAAAATGTAGTCGGTATGCATCAGCTCTACAGAAGAGTGATAACGGCCAAAATGGGCGGAAAGCTTTCTGTCAGGATAGTTCTCATGCGGACCACGACCAAACCAACTCACAGGTTGCTGATGTTCACTCACACCATGGTCATACAGCGCCAGCTCCATACCTATCCTTGGCAATGGGGGCAGTCCATTAGCCAGCTCGACATCGACATCTATCGAAACATCACCACTTTGCGAAATCTGATAGCGCCAGGTAGAAAGTATTAAAACTTTACCCGCTTGCAGATAGGTCGCTTTAGCCACAACCTGCACACCTGCCTTGTTTTCACTCCATTCAAAATCAATCGATTGACGCTCAAGAGAGGCCAAGCCAATAGCCTGCCAACGAGCGAACCAAGAGTTGGGGTCGAGTCGATCCGCTTCGCTAGTACCAATATCATTGTCTAACGGGGCGCGATAGAAGTTATCCAAAACAGGCTGAGTCAGTTTTTCGTTGTCGTTTACTTTCCAACTGCAGATAGCACCGAGCTGCTTATCGAACTCAATAGCAAAAAGATCACTGTAGACCAACAGCTTTTCAGGACTATCAGAGACATTAGCCAGCCAGGCTGGATTGGCGTCTGGTAGTACTAACTGAGCGTCGACCGATAATTCAAACTGTTCACTAGCCGTGATATGTCCAACCTCCGCCCATGGTGTTGCCTGGTTAAGCACTACATCAAGATTAAGGTGATAACGAGCGCCTGCTTTGTCGCGTGCAGCGCTGTTTTCCAGTACCAGTTCAACGCTTTGCTGACGGTCAATCACCAGCTCAATCTGACCACAATCAACCACAACCCCATCCTCTAACACTTGCCATTGAAGTGTTTCTCCTAGTGAGGAGGTAAATAGTTTTTCGCTGCTAATGCGCAGAGTAAGCGGTGCCTGATCGATTAGATTAAACTGATAAAACTGCTGTGCTTTCTTCACTTCGAACAGCGTCGGATGAAGGGTTCGATCCGGGAAAATAAGACCATTGATACAGAACTGGCGGTCATTGATTTCATCACCAAAGTCACCTCCGTATGCCCAGTATTGATTGCCCTGCTCATCAACCTTAGTCAAACCCTGATCGACCCAATCCCAGATAAAGCCCCCTTGCAGACGAGGATGATCGCGAAAGGCCTTCCAATAATGACTGAAACTGCCTAAGCTGTTGCCCATCGCATGAGCGTATTCACACAGAATCAAAGGCCGTTGTTCGTCAGGTAAGGCGATGGACTTTTTGATTCCTACTCGCGGTGTCACATGTGGCTGGTGAGCAACAACAGGTAGATCCCAGTCCACACGGGCATACATAGGGCAGATAATATCTGTCGCAGCGGTCATTGCACCGCCCCCTTCGTACTGTACTGGTCGTGACGGATCACGCTGCTTAACCCATTGATACATAGCATGATGGTTGCTGCCGATGCCAGACTCATTACCTAACGACCAGATAATCACTGATGGGTGGTTCTTGTCACGCTCGACTAAACGCGTCATACGACGCATATAAGCATTGAGCCACTCACTATCGTCAGACAAGCGGCACATAGGAAACTGACCGTGAGTTTCGATATTGGCTTCATCGACTAAATAGAGACCATACTCATCACACAGTTGGTACCACAACGGATGGTTAGGGTAATGAGCGGTGCGCACTGCATTGAAGTTGTTTTGTTTAAGCAACTTGATGTCGCGAAGCATATCTTCACGCGTCATCACATGACCTAATTCAGGATGGTGCTCATGGCGGTTCACACCACGAATCAACAACGGCTGCCCGTTGACCTTGAGCTGCCCCTGACTGATCTCAACCTGCCTAAAGCCAACGTCATAGCTTTCGCAGTCCACTAACTTACCCTGCTCATCCAACAAACTAATCACCACTCGATACAGGGTCGGTGATTCTGCGCTCCATAACTGTGGGGCATTGATATTTAAGCTATGGTTGACTTTGTCACACCATGGGCCTTTTTCGTCGACAAACTCGACTCCAGCACTGGCATCCTGAGTAATGACTAACTGCTGTTGAGCATCATAAAGACTAACTCTAACCACATGCGGTAGATTCTTTTTTGACAAGGTCGTCGCGACCTTCAGTCTGGCATCGCGGTAACTGTCGTCTAGCTCAGTCACTACCTCGACATCTTTAATATGAATGACAGGTTTACTCAGTAAGGTGACGTCTCGAAAGATACCGCTAAGCCACCACATGTCCTGATCTTCGAGATAGGAGCCATCGCTCCACCTCAACACCATCACGGTAATTTGGTTGTCACCATCAACAAGCAAGTGTGACAAATCGAACTCTGCCGCTAGTCTTGAGTCTTGCGAGTATCCGACCCAATGACCGTTACACCACAAATGAAAGGCACTATTCACTCCGTCAAACGTAATGGTGGTTTGCGCTTCACTGGCGGAAAAATCAAAATGGCAGCGATAAACACCGGTGGGATTGTGCTGTGGCACCAACGGAGGCGTGTCAGCAAACGGATATTTCACATTGGTATATATAGGTTTATCAAAACCTTGCAGCTGCCAGTTTCCCGGCACCGTTATTTCACTCCATTCACTATGATCAAAACTCTTATCAACACACTCAGCGGGCACATCTTCCGGCCTTTCGAACAGCTCAAAGTGCCAACAACCATTGAGGCTAAGCTGCTTCTCCGATTGAGACTTGGTTAAAGCGTTCTGTTCGCTTGAATAAGCATGAAGAGGAGCGTGCGCGGGTAAAACATTATGGTGAACCACATGCTGGTTCTCCCATTCTCGCGCCGCTATGATTTGGCTAAAAGTTCTCATCACAGCACCCTAAAGATAAGAGAAAAGAGAGCGCCCCCATTTGGCAAGGCAGTGCTCTGAAGGTAACACCACCCCAAATAGAGTGGTGCCATCCTCTACTTGCTACTAACCAGTAAATAGGGAACGTCAGTAGCAAGTAAGGGAAGATTTATTGCTGAATTACTTAAACGTACGCTGACGTACTTTTTCTAGTTTTTTCAGAATATTGTCGATACGTTCAGGTTTAACCATAAACTCCTGGAAACCCTTCATACCTTCTTTAGCCATCGCTGGATCGGTATCGCGATCGTAGAACTGAGCCGTACCCTGAGCGCCAGCAAGCATCTGAACACCTTTGTTGAGGAACTCATCATCCGCTGCTTTAGCTTTGTTGTTGGTCGGGATTTGTAGGATAGATTCATTGATCAATTGCTGAATTTCAGCCTGTGCGACAAACTCTAAGAACTTACGTGCGTCCTCTTTGTTCTTCGCTTTGGTAGGGATATGAATAGTATCCATTGGCGCATCTTCTGCTACAGGAACTGAAGCATCAATAATTGGGAACTGGAAGAAACCCATTTTACCTTGCATATTTTCAGGGAAGTTTGGCGTAATGAAGTTACCAATCAGGTACATAGCAGCTTGACCGTTGTATAGGAATGGCTGCGCTTCTTGCCATGAGTAAGATGCATGGTTATCAAGGAAGTAACCCGGCTCAACCAGTTCAGCCCAGTTGGCAAAAGTTTTCTTCACACGCTCATCAGTGTAAGGGATCTTGCCGTCCATAAGGTCAATGTGGAAATCAAGACCGTTAGTACGCAAGTTGATGTAATCGAACCAGCCAGCTGCTGTCCATAAGTACTTAGTACCGATAGCAAAAGGAGCAATATTGTTCTGTTTCAGCGTTGCTGAGGCGGCTTTCAGCTCCTCCCAAGTTTTAGGTTCTGCAATGCCATACTGCTCAAAAATATCTTTACGGTAGTAAACACCCCACTGGTAATAGGTGTAAGGCACACCGTATTGCTTGCCGTTAACCGTCATTGCCGGAGCTGCAGCCGCAAAGTCCTGCTTCATATTTTTATCAGCCCAGATATCGCTTACATCTTCAAACAGGCCACGATCAACAAAAGTTTTCATACGGTTACCCGCATACCAGAACACCACATCTGGTGGTGATGTCACCAGCCAGTTACGAATCGTGGTTTTGTAGGCTTCTTTATCATACAGGTTGTACTCAACCTTGATGTCTGGGTTTGCTGCTTCAAAGCGTTTAACAATCTCTTGCCAGGCGGCTTTGGGTGCAGGGTCAGCCTGATCTGAGTTAATCACTAGAGTTCCGGCCCAAGCGGTAGTCGAGAGTGTTGCCCCGAGAACTGCAGAGGCAGCAAGATGTTTCACGTATTTCATATTCAGGTCCTTGTTTGTGAGCAGATGCTCATGGGTCCAATAGTTATATTTATTAACGACATAAAAGAGCTGACCAGCCAGAGAAGAGTGACTGGCAAGCTGTGAAAACTAACCTTTGGTCGCACCAAGAGTTAAACCAGCGATAAAGTGACGCTGCATAGTAAAGAACAGCACCACGGGAGGAATTGCAGCAACAATGGCGCCAGCAGAGATAAACTGCCACGATGCCAGCCACTGACCTTTAAGTGAACTTAAGCCTGCGGTAACAGGTCGCACTTCGTCGCTTTGCACCAGCACCAGAGCCCAGAAGTAATCATTCCAGATAAAGGTAAATACCAGCACAGCCAATGCCGCCAAAGCAGGGCGAACCAATGGCAAAACAACATGCCAGAATATTTTCCACTCGCTGACCCCTTCAACTCGTGCCGCCTCAATCAATGCATCCGGAATACCGACAATAAAGTTGCGCATAAACAGCGTGCAGAAGCCGGCTTGGAAGGCGATGTGGAACAGAATCAATGCCCAGTGAGTATCGTATAGGCCAAAGCTAATGGTCAGGTCACGAACTGGGATCATCAGGATTTGGAAAGGGACAAAGTTACCGGCGATAAACAGCGCAAAGATCCAGACATTGGCTTTGAACTTGTACTTAGCCAAAGCGAAACCAGCCAAGGTAGACAGAGCAACCGCACCCGCTACCGCAGGTAGAGTGATCAATAAACTGTTAAACAGATACTGACCCATCGACGTTGAGGTAAATACCTGAGTGTAGTTCTCGACCAACTGGAACTCACTTGGCCATCCCCAGTAGTTACCAGTATTGATGTCTTCGATGCCACGAATAGAGGTCATCATCACTGCGATAAGAGGCAGTAGCCACATCACTATCGCAATAGGTAGCGCGACGCGGTAGCTGATATTGGCAAAGCGTCCCGCTTTTTGAATCGGTTGTGGGTACATTATTTTTCACTCCTCAACATACGCCATAAGAAGTAAGCGATATACACATCCATGATGAGGAACAACACAACAGAAACAGATGCGCCATATCCCATTCGGTAGTTGAAGATCGACTCTTCATACATTTGGTACGCCAGAACTGTCGAACTGCCCCACGGACCACCAGCGGTCATAGTGGCAACTAAGTCAAATGAGCGCAGCGCGCCAATGACAGTCACGACAATAGCAATAAAGGTAGCTGGACGAAGTTGAGGGATAACCACATACCAAAGCATGCGCCATTTCTTCGCTCCATCAAGACGAGCTGCTTCAATTTGTTCTGGGTCGAGATTGTTTAAACCTGTCAGATACAAAATCATGCAGTAAGAGATTTGTGGCCATAGGCCTGCTGCGATAATGCCGTAGGTGACATAATCTTCATCAGCAAGAATTGAAATAGGTTCTATGCCAAACGCGCCAAGCACCATATTGAACAGACCAAACGACGGATCATAGAACCATGCAAACACCAAACCCACGACCACTTGAGAAATAACAAATGGGAAAAAGAACAACGACTTAACTACGCGAATCCCTTTTACCTGTTGATTAAGGAACAGTGCAATTGCCAAGCCGATGGGTGGCGCCAGCATAAAAAACACCAGCCACATAGTATTGTTCTTTAGAGAGGTATAAAACGCTTCAGAGTCAAACAACTCACGGTAGTTATCTAAGCCAACCCAAACTTTGTCCCCCAGACCATCCCACTCATAGAAGCTAAGCCAGATACTATCTAAAATTGGATAGATAACGTAAATAGCAAAAATAGCCATTGCTGGGGCTAAAAACAGCCATGGTGAAAGCTTTGCGCTTACCCTTGCTTTACGTCTTGCGGAAGGAAGACGATTTTCGGGGTATATCGTTTTCACAGATTGCTCCATTTCGTGTGACTCCTTGTCACATCCTTTAGTTATATCCACTTCAATAAACGCTATTAAAAGTAGACAGAAAGTTACTAAAGGATGAAGTTTTATCTAATCTACAATTACATATTAATAACTATGATGATTAAATACATACCGACAAATCATTTTTGTAAACGTTTCCACAAAAATGCTCATTTTCCACTAAATAACCATGATCACGATCAACTATTTCCCCTTACGAGGTAACAAAAATCTATCAAGCGAGTATGTTTTATACATCAGGCGATATTTGTGCTGTTTTAACGCGCATGATTCGCTCACTAGAAAAGTATTTTGAGCCATAAGGCAAGGAGTAACTATGGCTGACATCAGCTTAAAACAGGTCATCAAACGCTATGGGGATGTGCAGACCATTCATGGTGTTGATCTGGAAATAGAGAACGGTGAGTTTGTTGTCTTCGTTGGGCCATCAGGTTGTGGCAAATCGACACTTTTACGTCTTGTTGCTGGACTAGAGGAGATCTCAGGTGGAGAGATCCATATAGATAACCAACTGGTCAATGATGTAGATCCCGCCGAACGCGGTGTTGCCATGGTGTTTCAGTCCTACGCTCTCTACCCGCATATGACAGTGGAAGAGAACATGGGCTTTGGCCTCAAAATGAACGGTCAGCCAAAAGCGATGATCGATAAACAGGTTCAAAGCGCAGCGAAAACTCTACAACTTGATCATTTACTTAAGCGCAAACCAAAAGAACTTTCTGGTGGTCAGCGTCAACGTGTTGCTATTGGTCGCGCCATTGTCCGCAACCCGAAAGTCTTCCTGTTTGATGAGCCACTCTCAAATCTGGATGCCGAGCTACGTGTCGACATGCGCTTGCAAATTGCCAAGCTGCATCAAGATTTGCAAAACACTATGATCTACGTAACTCATGATCAGATTGAAGCCATGACTCTGGCCGATAAGATCGTGGTATTGCGTGACGGACGTGTAGAACAGGTTGGCTCTCCACTTGAGCTATACCATAAACCACAGAATGAGTTTGTTGCCGGGTTTATTGGTTCTCCTAAGATGAACTTTATCCCAACCAAGGTTGAGTCTTCTAGTGGTCAAGGTTTACAACTGGTTAGTGAGGATGGTTCCGTGTTCACCTTGCCAGCAGTACAGCGCTCTTTGTCTGCAGGTGACAGCATTACATTAGGCATTCGTCCGGAACATCTGGAAATTGAACTGTCTGGGGATGTTCATTTTAACTTCCAGAGTGAAGTGGTAGAAAGGCTTGGCAACAGTACCTATATGTTTGGTCAGGCTTGCGGTGTTGATGGCTTTAAGGTCCATCTGCCTGGCGATCAGGAAGTGACAAAATTCCAGACAATGGACTTAAGCTGTAAACATTCAGATTGCCATCTTTTTGATCAACAAGGTCTGCGGGTGGAGTAACTGTGTTGATTTCAGTGGCTGAAGTTAGATCTCAGTCACTGAGTCATTAAATATTGTCGTATTGCATGTTCTATACTTGACTTAAAGCTATGTGAAATCATTACTTTATATGCAAATACTGACGTCAGAAGCACGGACTCGCCACTGGCAACAAATTAAGCAGGCCTTTTATCAAGACAAGCTCCTTTATGGTTACGTCCTGTTTACGACCATTGCTTTGTATTTGATGTCGCTAATGTTTAGCTACGCTTCTCACATCGAGTACAGCGCATTTACTTACCTCAGCACCCTGATTCGAATCTGCTACATCACCTTTCTCACATGGAGCAGCGCCTATTACCTTTATCTTCTTTATCACCGTCGACCTCATCCGATACAAGTCTATATCAAAACCCTGATCGGTTTCTTTAATCCACTTTCAAAGGCGATAAGCTTTATTCTGTTGGTATTAGCGCTGAATCTCACTTACTCATGCTATTCGTATCTTAAGTCTGTAATACCGGACATCAAACCATTTCAGTATGACTTGGCTTTCTATGAATTAGATAAGTGGCTTCATTTCGGAGTTTCACCCTGGGAGATCACTCATGGGATCTTCTCTTCCCCCTTTGCGACCTATGGGATCAACTTTCTCTACCACCTATGGTTTCTGCTTATGTGGGGGATGACATTGTTTTTTATCGTTCGTCGTGACCTAACTCATCTTCGCAATCAGTACTTGATCGCTTATATGTCAAGCTGGCTTTTGATAGGTGGTATTACCGCCACTCTGCTCTCTTCTGCAGGCCCTTGCTATACCCACTTACTCAATCCCGAGCATACTCACTATTTGCCGTTGATCGATTTGCTCAACGATCAAAGTCGCATCATGGTTGAGGCGGGATGGTTTCCCGTCTGGGCCTTAGATGTACAGGATACCCTTTGGCTTAACTACTTAGGTCGCGAGGGAGGCATTGGAGCGGGTATTTCGGCGATGCCGAGTATGCACGTCTCCGTTGCGATGCTGATGGCATTAGCCAGCTACCAGTACAACAAGAAACTTGGCTTACTCATGTGGGCATACATGATTTTCATCCAAATAAGCTCTGTCCATCTTGCATGGCACTACGCGATTGATGGCTATCTAAGCATCATATTGACGTTACTCATCTGGAAAGGCTGTGGTTGGATATCTCATCGACTCACTAGCGAACCGTCTCAGTAACGATTTGTCGAATCCAGCAGTTCTTTTCTTCATACTGATTGGCTTTGGCAAACAATAGGCGAATATCAAAATCAGGGATCTCAATCGGGCTAGTGATCGCTTGCAGATCATGTGAATACATTTCCATTTCAGCAAAACGTTTCGGCACAATACACAGTAATTTCCGACCTAGTAACAAGCGTCTGATAGTAAGAAAGTTGCGTGATGCCACACCTACTATTCTGGTATATCCGAGCTTATACAATGATTTATCAACTTGAGTTTGCAGACTACCATCAGGGCTAACTAAGGCATGTTCTACTGCGACAAACTCCTCAATCGACATCGTATCACCTGCTTCAACCGTATTAGGATCGAATAAGCACAAGTGTTGCTCTGTATAGAGCAGCTCAGACAGAAAACGTCGATTAAGGTTTTCGATACTTCCAATCACGATATCCAGCGCTTCGCTGTCAACGATATCTACATAATTGCTGCGATTGACGTTAAAAAAACTGACCTGTGAATTTGGTGATTGGTGTTTGATCGCGTCGTACAACGCTGGCGCAAAAAGCTGCTCAGCGTAATCCGTTAGTCCTATTTTCCATACGCCAGTATAGCTTTGCGGAGCAAAGTGCTTCTTAACCAATAAGTCATTCTTAATGCTACCAAGCAGCTTATCGATCACTGGAGCAATGTCTTGAGCGTGCCGAGTCGGCTGCATCGTCGCCCCCACTCGTTCGAATAAAGGATCATCAAATAGCGCTCGCATTCTCTGCAACGTATGACTCATAGCAGACTGACTGACAAAGCACTGTTCCGCCGCTAGGCTAACACTGTTGGTTTGGTAAAGAGCTTGAAACGCCACCAGTAAGTTAAGGTCGATCCCTTTCCAGTTAAACTCCTTCATGAACCTATCCTGTTTAATTCATAGTTTGTATTAAGAATATCAATTTGAGTCATTTTAGTTCATTGAGTAGAGTATGGGCAGTATTTGTTAGACGAGTAACATGGCAATGTTGTCGATTTTTAAAACCTTCTTTTGGCTTGGTTGGATAAGTTTCGGTGGTCCAGCGGCTCATATTGGCTATTTTCGTAATACCTTCGTCGAGAAACTCAAATGGCTTGATGACAGTGAATATGCTCAAATCGTCGCACTGAGCCAATTCTTACCCGGTCCCGGTTCAAGCCAGGTGGGCTTTGCTCTAGGTTACAAACGAGGTGGCCTTGGCGGCGCGTGTATGGCGTTTATTGGCTTTACACTACCTTCCGTACTTATCATGCTGGCGTTAGCTATGTTAAGTAGCCAACTGACTGAAACCACCACCTTTCATAATGTGGTTCATGGTTTGAAATTACTTGCGGTTGTAGTGGTTGCCGATGCAACTTGGGGGATGTACAAAAACTTCTGCAAAGAGAAGCTATCGGTGGCACTTTGTTTGATAACGGCTGTCGCACTCTTACTTTTACCTGGTATTGCGACCCAAATGGGTGTCCTGATTATGGCTGCTTTGATCGGTGTAAAATATTTAGGTAATGACGACGCGCTCAGCACCAGCAAGTTTGAGCCTTCTATTACGCCTCTTGCCCTGTTTGTTGCTTTGCTTGTTGGACTGCCGTTTGCGGCGCAAGTATTACCCGCACTAGGTCTATTCAGCGACTTTTTCCAAGCAGGTAGTTTGGTCTTCGGTGGCGGCCATGTGGTTCTTCCACTGCTACAAAACATTGTCGGTGATCAGCTAAGCCAAGATGCCTTCCTTACAGGCTATGCGGCAGCACAAGCGGTTCCTGGGCCTATGTTTACCTTTGCAACTTACATAGGTTATGAGTTGATGCCTTCAGCCCCGATTACGGGTGCGTTAATGGCGACTTTAGCGGTTTTCTTACCGGGCTTTTTATTGCTACTTGGAGTACTAAAGAACTGGCAATCACTGGCTAAAAATCACAAAGTTTCTGGCGCCGTCAACGGAGTAAATGCTGCGGTTGTGGGGTTACTGGTCGCCGCTTTATACCAACCGGTATTTACCAGCGCAGTGATGAATCCACTTGATATCTCGCTGGTTCTCGTTGGCTTCTATTTACTCAAGCAACAGAAACTGCCGATTGTTTGGATGGTCGCATTCTTTATGCTGGCGGGGTTCGCTACTGGCTATATCGCTTAACAAGAATGCGGGTAGAGAAAAGGGGGAGCGTGCTCCCCCTTTTCTATTGATCTTGTCTAGCTTTCTCCTCCCTAACCATAGCAAGGGCTTTTTCTAGATTCTCATTAGCGACTTTGTAGTAAGTCGGTCTCGAATCAATCGCCTGCTGGAGATATGGAATCGCTTGTTCTGGTTTACCCTGAAGGGTAAGGAAATAACCCACATTATTTAACGCTTCTGGTTTCGTCATATGCTGAGAAAATACGTTCAGAGCACGATTAATCTCACCTTTAGCTAGATAAATTAACGCTAAATTATTCAAAGCTTTATCATTATTGGGCTCGTTATCCAATGCCTGTATAATGAAACGCTGGGCTTTGCGATAATCCCCTGCCATATAGAAAGAGTATCCAACATTGGTCAAGGTTTTCACCGAGTCAGGATCAATACTGAGCGCCTGCTTATAGAAGGCTTGAGCCAATTCGTGGTTTTTGTCCAAGTCAGCGATAACCCCCAACCCCATTAAGGCATATTCAGGCGAGTAACTATCAACCTGAAGCTTATTGACGGCTTCCACCGTACTTAGGTCAGTGTTACTCAAGGTCTTGTTGTTATTAAACCTCACCTGATCCGCATTGACTGCTCGCATAAAATAGCTGGTACCCTGCTGAATATCTCCATTGCGACTGTAGAGGATACCAAGCTGTTCAAGGACTTGGATATTGTTGGGATTCTCCTCAATCGCAATCAGATAGGCTTTTTCAGCCAGCGCTAAGTTCCCTCTAGATTGGTGTATACGACCAATGTTGAACAGTGAACGATCTCTATACTGACCGTTTTCAAACGAAAGAGAGCGAATGTATTCATACAAGGCTAAATCGGTGTTTCCGCCACTCAGCGCCTTGTCACCCCGTTCGATGGCCTCTTTCTCTGTCGTCGGTGGTTCTTCTGACGAAAGTGAGTCGATAGGTTTACCATCATAGAGAGAAGTGTCTAAGCTCGACTCTTTAGAGGCACATGCGGAAAGTAATATCGCAGATAAAGCGAATACAACCAGTTGAATTCCTTTCATAGTCCGTCCTTATTTTCCCATAGATGCAGTGAAGAGCAGCATTGACGGACCAATTGCAACGATAAAGAAGCAAGGCCAAATAAAGATCAACAGAGGAAAAATCATTTTCGTTGGAATCTTAGCTGCAACCTCTTCGATTTCTTGATTACGCTTGTCTCGATAGTCTTCAGTATACTCACGTAACGTTTGTGACAAGCTACCGCCTATTCTTGATGCATGAGCCAACATAGTCACCAGACCAGCGATCTCTTTCAGCCCCGTCCGATGAATCAAGTCATTAAACGCATCCGACAATTCGACCCCTGCTTTTACTTTGACACATACGGTATCCAGTTCATCAGCAAATTCAGGGTGCGATATGGTCAACTCATCCGCGACTCTGCGAAGAGCAGCGTTAAACCCTAACCCAGACTCAGTACACACAACCAATAAATCTAAGGCATCTGGAATCCCACTGCGAATCTTTGATTGCCGCTTATCAACCATATATCCGAGCACAATATTCGGTCCATACATGCCGACACCAACGCTAACAATCATGGCAAGGTTACGCATTGGCATATCTGGAGCAAAGAAGAAGAATCCTGCCGCCATCAGTAGCCCTACCACTAACGACAACGCTTTAATTGCATAAAAGATAGTGAGCGCACTCGCATCAAGATAGCCCGCATGCATCAGCTTTTCACGAATGCTTTCACTCTCTTTAGAGTTGGAAGGTTTCATGGCTGGTGCAAGCGACTCTAAAGTATTCTCTAAGCGTTTTGTCCGCTGCTTTTCGACACCACTAGTACTTTTAAGTTGGCTAAGTTTGGCTTTTAACGGCGATTTTGAGCCGACGAGTAACAGCGATAGAGTGAAAATGATCAACACGGTTGCCAATAGGATCAAGCCTAAAAAAACAGTCTGTTCATCAAGGTTAAAGGACGAAATAAAGGTCAGTACAGAGTCCATATCACACCTCGAAGTTAATGATTTTTCTGATCCACAGTGAACCAAAAAATAGACTAACGACACCCCCACTCACAAGTTTCATTCCCCTTGGGTCGGTATAGAGCGGCTCGACATAGCCAGGGTTAATCACACTGAGGAAAATGAACAGAACAAAAGGTGAAAGAACCAATATCCACGCCGACAGGCGGCTTTCCGCTGACAAGGTTTTGATTTTTCTTTGCAGCTTAAAACGTGCCCGCAGCACTCTTGATACTTTCTCAAGGTTCTCCGATAGATTACCGCCAGTTTCTTTTTGCAACAAAACCGCACTGGAAAACGCGAGCATGGAAACCGTTGGTGTACGCTCCGCCATCTGCATGATCGCCATCCGCATGTCATAGCCGTAATTGAGTAAATTGAACGTGTTTTTGAATTCAACTCCGATTGGTGCAGGCATTTCCAACCCCACCTCATTAAAGGCCTGGGTGACCGGCTGACCCGCTTGTAACATACGACGCATGATATCTAGGGCTTCAGGCAACTGTTCTTCAAAGGCCGCCAAGCGATCTGAAATCTTCTTACCTAACCAAAAATATAGACACATCCAAACCGCAATAATCGCTGCGATCCCGACATAAAGAGGTTGACCAATAAACAGCGCGATAAAAAAACAACAAACCGACGAGATAGATGTAATGAGTAGGGTTTGAGTTAAACTCCAGTCATATCCAGACAGCTCAATCATTTTCTTGAGTGACGACAGTGCCTCAATTTTTACTAAACGACGATCCCAAGGGGTCAGGCTTTTTAAGTAATGTTCATGAAGCAGTGAACGTGCCTCTTCATCTAATTTAGACTGGGACTCCTTTAATCGTTCTGATAACTCTTTATGCTTTGCTTTACTCCCTGCTGCAGGCAGAATCAGCGCCTGCGAAATAAACACCACTGCGAAGAAAAGTAAGACAAAAAAGAGTGTCGCATCCTGCTGCATAATGCCCCCTTCTATGAGTGTGACTCATTAAAAATTTCGAAAGGAAGATGAAGGCCTTTTTTAGAGAGCTGGTCATGACATTGCGGCACGACTCCCGTCGCCGTAAAGTGTCCTAAGACATTCCCTTCTTCATCCATTCCTCTACGTTGGAACTTAAAAATCTCCGACATGGTAATAATTTCACCCTCCATGCCGTTGATCTCACAAATGCTGACCATACGTCGCTTACCGTCTTCCTGACGTTCCATTTGCACAACCAAATGAATGGCCGACGCAATTTGAGAGCGTAGGTTTTTGGCGGTCATATTCCAGCCCGCCATCGCGAACATATTCTCTACCCGAGAGAGAGCATCGCGTGGCGTATTGGCATGTATTGTCGCTAACGAACCATCGTGGCCAGTGTTCATCGCAGCTAACATATCAACCGCCTCAGCACCACGAACCTCCCCCAGTACAATTCTGTCGGGGCGCATACGCAGTGAGTTTTTCACCAAATCTCGCTGGGTGATCTCCCCTTTGCCTTCAAGGTTAGCGGGACGTGTTTCTAGTCGAACGACATGAGGTTGTTGCAATTGAAGTTCTGCCGAGTCTTCTATCGTCACAATACGATCATCAGAAGGAATAAAGTTCGAGAAGATATTAAGTGTGGTGGTTTTTCCTGAACCGGTACCACCTGAGATGAGTACATTCATCGCCCCACGCACCGCTGCTTCAACAAACTGAGCCATTTCGGGAGACAGAGAGTTATAGTTGAGCAGGTTATCCATATTCAACTTCTCTACCGCAAAGCGGCGAATCGACACTGATGAACCATCAAGCGCAAGAGGTGGAATAATGGCGTTTACACGTGACCCGTCAGTCAGACGAGCATCGACCATAGGTGATGCTTCATCAATACGTCGACCGACCTGACTCACGACTCTATCAATAATGTTGCGAAGATGTCGCTCGTCAAGAAAGGTGTAAGGAGTTAATTCCAACTTACCACGTCGCTCAACAAAGACGTGCTTAGGTCCATTCACCAAAATATCCGACACAGTCGGGTCTTTGAGCAGTGGCTCAAGAGGACCTAAACCAAAAACCTCATCTTCGATTTGTTGTATTACCCGTTTACGTCCTTCCGCACTCAATGCGTGCGTTTGGTCTTCCGCCATTAGCTGTACAACGGCGTCGTGCAACTCAGACTTAGCACGTTCCTTTTCCAAGCTCGCCAACAAGCCTAAGTCGAGCGTTTCAAGCAACATTTGGTGATAATAATGTTTAACCGAAAGCTCTAGCTCGAGTTGCTTCTTCTCTTCTTCAACGGCATGACCTTTCGCTTCAGCCTCGCGACGTTTTCTTTCTTGAAAAGATTCAGCCGCCTTTTCTTCTACCACTTGACTTGTTTGTGGCTCTGTAGTCACAGCCTCTTGTCGTTGATTCGCTTGCTGGATTTGACGCTCCTCAGCTTCAACCACTTTCTTTTGTAGCTCCGGGTTTATGTTTTTCCTTTTAAAGAACATATTAGCCCCTTGTTATTATCAAGCTTTGTTAGGAGAACATTTTCTTAAACCAACCTTTCTCACTCTCCTTATCCGGAACTAAAGAGTGTGCTAATCGTTGAACTGACTTGGAAATTGCGCTGCCTTTTTTGGACAGAATAAAAGGTCGGCCTAAGTTGGCACTTTCAAGCGCAACTTTAAATTCATTAGGTATGGTGTGAATTTTCATGCCACCTATGGTTTCTTGAATATCTTTTAATTTGATCGACTGTCGCTTCTCATAACGATTGACGATAATTTCCATTTGATCTCTAGAGACACCAAACTCGAACGTCAGCACTTTGATAATCTGCGTCGTATTTTTAATCGCGACTAAGTTTTGTTGAGTCACCAAGAACAGTTTCGTCGCGGGTGAGATAACCGAACCAAACATCCGATCAAGCCCGCGAGATAAATCGATCACAATGTATGGGTATCTTTCACGTAAGATAGGGATTAACTTATTGAGTTGAGGGGCTTTTTCGAAATTTTCATGGCTATTTTCACGTTTAAAACCGATAGTGTGCAGACCAGATTCATGCTTAGTGACTAACCCACCCAGAGAGACTTCATCCAAATCAGAAAGATTCGCGATGGCATCTGTGAGACCGTAAGTACAAGAAACGTTAAGATAATCTTCTATCACGCCAAACTGAGTATCTAGATCAACAAATAGAACATTATCTGGGTTCTGTTCTGCAATCGTAATGGCGGTATTGAGCGCCAACATTGATGCACCCGCACCACCTTTAGTATTCATAAATACAAGCAGCTCACCAAGGTTTCTGCTTGCCACTTTTTCTTCAGCAACATTCCTAAGTAGCGGAATCAGATCCCCCAAGGTCGCCTTGTCGGAAATAAAGTCTGCGGCTCCAATGCGTAAAGCGATTTTTAGTGCGCCATTGTCATTCTCATTGCCGAAAACAATCAATGACGCTTCATGGCCAGTAGCATGCTCTGGCCCCTCATACTGTTGAAGCTCAACAATTTTTTGTGCCCAATTCGGCCCCGTCTCTACAAAAATAAGATCAGGTGGAGAGAAGTGTGCAAGATTACCTACCACCAGACCATGGAACGAAATCATTTCAAAGCTGACACTAGGGCACTTTGACAGCTCATGACTGATATGAAGGTGAAAGGCGTCAGATAAATAGAATACCCAAACAGTTAAGTTTGTTTTCAGTCTTATGGGTTGGTCACCATGAGTCGTTAGCGTCACTGCTTCTCCCATCTCGTTCTCCTAGCAGTCCGTGCTATTTTCTTCATTAAAGGGGGTCTCTCTGTGATGACCTAGGTTTTCCCTTGGTCGAGTCGTTTCAAACTCCGGAACAGACAGGCCTCCTGTCAAGTTGATGAAACTGAGCAAGCCAGTAAATTGATATTCAAAATCAACGACTTTAGCCCTCACATATTCAATTGTAGGAAAGATTGCATCATCTGTCAGAGTGCCTTGAATAACATTCCCCGAAGCATCGAGATACTCAATGGTCAGATTGCTAGCAGAGAAACCATACGGCGCTCCGCTGACTACCGCTAAGGCTGGAATATTGGCTTTATCCTCAACTTTACAAACAACCGCCAAACGCGCGGCGATTCGTGTCATGTCATTAACCATCTGCAATGAATAGATGTAACGCCCTACCTCAATCACAGCAAAAATTACCAATAACAACGCGGTTGAGACCAAGGTAAATTCTATGATCGATAGACCTTTTTGCTTCTTCATGGTGCAGTCCTCATCATTGCCGAAGCATTTAAAGGCACTGCAAAATTGAGCGTCGAGCTAAACTCAGTAATAACCGGAACATAAGTATGATTAATCGTGACTGTGACATAACCATTCTCATGTAATACAGTGACATCTGACGTGTCTATGCCACTCATCAAAGATACAGCCCCGTCCCCCACAACAGTTTTACCGTAAACGACCATGTTTTTAATTTCATCGACATCGGCGATTTGGTCATAGCTTGATGTACCAGTTACACCAGCGGTTGCATAACGAATTCCGCTCTGAGCCATTTTGGTTAAGTTTGTATATTGAACAAACGCATTACCAAACTCAGCAATCGACATTAAAATCATCATTAATACTGGCAGAACAATCAGCATTTCCACTGCTGCCAATCCTGTTGTTCGGGAGTGATTCCTATCGCGTTTGTTCATGATTCATCCCCTCCCGGATCCTTATACAAGACAATGGTATAAGGACCTTCATTACTAGAATCTTGACCTGGATTCCCGCCCGACGCAGTACAGTCAGAAATAAACTCCCCAAACACGGCTTCTTTACCGCTATTGGAGGTCGGTGCTTTTTGCAGCATAAAGAAGCACCCTAATGCAGTAACGGTAAAGCTGCTTGTCCCACCACTGGCTCCCGTGCAGTCCACAATTGGAACGACCAAAATACGTCGATCATGCTGTCCGCCTGAGTCCATTTTGCAGTCTGGATCGCCTGAGCAATCCGGCAACGCATCGTTATAATCTTCGTATCCCCACGGCTCACCTTCAACACTCTCATCGTTGTAAACGATATTGCCATCATTATCTAAAGTCGCTTTGGTGTCCGGTTCCTTTACGTAGATGTCTGAAGGAAAATCACTGGCAGATAGCCCACCACCGCTATAAGCACCAAAACGCGTGTTTAGCCCCTGGCCTACCGGACCTATCGTATTGCCGGGTTTGGTTATAACGGTATCACCTACCCCAACACTTCCTTCATAACCACCAGCGAGAGCTTTTCTCACCGTGTCTGCACCAGAACCAAAGTCAAGCAGTTGATAATTACCCGATCCCATATCACTCTGATTCTGTTCGGCAATTTTAAGTGCGTAGAGTTCTCCTGTATCGTAGCCAGTCGAACCTCCAGTGCCTGAATCACCTTCACATACTGCCATAGGCACAACATTGACCACATCAATACCCGGGCTTGGTCCTGCCACCGCGCTCGATACTAACTGTTTATCGACGCCAAATAGGTAAGCAAAGAAATTATCAAGCGAGTATGCACTTACAGTGACACGAACATAAGTATCCAAGTTCGCGTTATAGCCACTCGACTGAGGAAATATGGTGGGATCGTTTGAATACTCTACTGTGACGGTCGCATTGGAGAAGTCCATTTCGGAGTTGCCAGTAGCCGCGGCGACGTTATTCAATGTTGAGTTGGCCGCGGTGGTCGCTTGGGCATTTGTCCCTTCGCTATCCATGACAATGGCGGCAGCTAACGCAGCAGCATCGACACTGTTTTGCAATCTCGCTTTATTTAGCACAGCATGGCTTACATCAATAGACAAGGCAGCGACGCCTACCAAAGCAAGCATCGCTACCGTCACCATGACCAAAACCAAGCCCCTTTGTCGCGAATATTTACCTATTCGCTCTCTTGGCAACCTCATTGCGTCCATCCTTAGGGTCTAATTAGCAAACCCCTGCAAAACTTGACTATCAGTGCCTCCTAAGTCGGAGCTCCGTTTGCCTGTATAGACTTGATAGGCACTTTCCATTCGTTCACCACTACCCGAAGGAATGACTCCCAAGTTTTCTTGAGATGCATTTTGATTGTATGTTTGTTGTGTTTTTACCTTGGCCACATGGTGCCCTAAACGCGGTTTATTCGCGCAGCCGAGAAGCAGAGCGGAACAACAAACAACAATCGCTATAGTTATTACGTTTTTCATATCGCTCTCCTACAAACTATGTCCAAATGTGCCTTCAGTGCCGCCTTTACTTCGGTCAACATACTCTTGTTCATCGGCAGGTTGTGCTTTGGGTGTTTTCTTGACAGGCGCGATATACGAACCACGACCGAGTAAGTAGTACTTAAAATCATTGGGTTCGACAAAAGAGTCAGTCGGCAGAGTGACCTTGTTTCGGTCAATTGGCTGCGCGAGCCTTGGTGTCACTAAAATAACCAGCTCAGTTTCACCTGAAACATACTCTTGGCTATTAAACATTTGCCCCAAGATCGGAATATCGCCTAAACCGGGCATCTTGCTCGCCACATCACGTACATTTTCACTCAGTAGTCCAGCGATACCAATCGTCTGTCCATCCGCTAGCTCAAGAGTAGACGAAGCACTGCGACGCGTAATGGGAGGGATAACGTAGGTGCTATTGGTACTACCTGGAGACAAAGTCAGCGAAGAACTGTTGGCAATTTCACTCACATCCACCGCTAAGTTAAGATTAATTTTTTTGTCGCTTAACACGGTTGGGATGAACTTCAGACCCACACCATATTCTTTGTACTCGATCGTTATACCTTTATCATCCGGTACTGGGATTGGGAATTCACCCCCAGCTAGAAATTCCGCTTTTGAGCCACTCAACGCAGTCAAATTGGGCTCAGCCAATACCTTCGCAGTGCCGTTTTGTCGGGCGACATCGAGGGCGAAACTAAATAAGGTATTGCCATCAATAAAGGAGCCTAAAATCCCGTAATCACCAGATGTCGGTATCTCAAAAATTGGCGTCGCACCCGCGATACCAGCTGCGGTAGATGCCCCGCCCCATTTAAACTTAGAGCCGCTGGATTGGAAGAAAGCAAAGTTAGCATCAAACTTACGCACTAAGCTGCGCTGAACTTCAGCAACGGTAACTTCAAGCATGACTTGCTGCGCACCACCAATCGTCATCAGATTTATCACGCCAGTTTTATCAACTTGCTTACTCAGAGACTCATTTTCCTTGTCGGCTTCTCGTCCAGCGGAGTAGGTTTCTGCCACTCTCAAAGCAATATTCATTGCCGCTTGATTGCTTATCTGCCCACTCAGAATCAATCGGTTTTGGGCACTGTGCACTTCAATGGTTTCATTGGGTAAAAACTCAAAGAGTTTGGCCTTGAGGCTGTTTAAATCATGAGTGACTTCAATATTGATGGATTCAATCAGTTGGCCACGGCTATCCCAAGCCATCAGGTTGGTCGATCCAAGCTTCTTACCAATCAAAAACAGCTCATCGGATTTGAGCATCACGATATCAAGCACATCCGGGTCACCCAATGAAACACGCTTTGCTTTGCCAGCTAATGTTACGTGTGTGGATTTATGGTGGGGAACTTTGACCACTTTCCCTGATTGTGAAGCCGCATAGGTAACACCACTGCACAGCAGCAAGATAAAAAACAGTGTTATTATTTTATTCATAGCTCACCTCAGTCCCTGACACGGATATTGCTGGATTCAGTGCCCTTAATAATGGTGACACTAGGGGCAACATATTTTTTGACCACTTTTTCCTCTTCATGAGGATTACGTAATGCTAACTGTATGTCTCCACGACTTTGGGCAGACAACAACTTTTCGGCCTGACTAGGTGTCACCTCTAACGTCACAGCCCTTACGATAATTGGCTTGTTTTCTTTGGTTCTCGCCGTTTGGTCAACAGCTAATACTTTGATTTCTTTGAGCACTGTTACGGTATTAGCCGAGTTTTTTCCGTATTTAATCGTATTTAACACATCCACCTTATTGCCCGGCAGCAAGAAGCCCGCAACACCAATGACATCGTTTACCCGAATAGTCACAGCACGTTTATTCTCTGGGATTAGAGATGCTAACGTTGAACCCTCTCCCTGATTGGCTAGACGGCTAACATGGATTATCTCGCCCGGATAAACATTGCTCGCAACAACTTGCCCGATCAACTCTTCAGCCGATGTAAATTGAGATTCAGAGCGCCACGCTTTTTCTAGCAACTTGTTGGTAATGTGTTGCTCCTCAATAACCGTCCCTGCGAGTATTTCCTGAGAGGCAATGATCACCGGCTCTCGCTCGACCACCTCTACTTCAGTTTGAGGCTGCAATTGGTTGTCCATCCACTTTTTGGCGAAAAACACGGCTCCTAAACCAAACGCAATGGAGAGTAAAAGAAGTAATATGACTTGATTTCGACTCATCGAGCACCTCCTCCTTTGCCATCAGCTGTAAAGTACACTTCCCACGCACGGCTTACGATTTCAGAGGAGATAACAGGTTCAACTTCTTCAAATACGATGATATCTCGGCTGATCCCTACAATGTCTTTTGGTAAACAAGGATAAAAGCCCACGTCATGCTGACGATGTAAGTCAAATAAAGTTTCAAAACACCCTTGGGTAAGGGTCAGATTTTTAGATTTCGCAATAATGCCCCACAGTTCGCGATACTCTTCTTCGAGTAGAGGACCAAACTGAATCTTGTAGCCAAGTCGACGTAAAAAAGCCGGGTCACTGATCTTTTCCGGATCTAGGTTCGTAGAAAAGGCAAGAGTGAGGATAAAAGGTATTGAGATCTGTTGACCATTGGGCAAGTTCAGATAGTCGTAGAAATATTCCATCGGTACGATCCATCGGTTCAGCAATGTATCAACTGGCATCGGCTGGCGGCCCAAATCGTCGATAATAAAAATTCCGTTGTTCGCCATCATCTGTAGCGGAGCCATCCATACCTTGTTGTGCTCGCTGTGGTTGACCTCCAGCATGTCCATGGTTAATTCCCCACCGACTTGGATACTGGGTCGTTCACAAAGGCACCAGCGGCGGTCAAATTGTTCTTTAAACGTGATGGACTGAATATCTGAGCTGGATACCCTCTTGTGATGCTGAGGCGAAAAGACTTTGATGATGTTACCCGCGGCGAAGACAGCGTGAGGGATGTAAACCGAAGTGTTGAGTGAGTTAAGAATTTTTGTCGCGACAAAGGTTTTACCTGAACCTGCACTGCCGTAAAGCAACAACGCCCGACCAGAATTAATCGCAGGCCCCAAAACCCCGACCATACGATGAGCGCCCAGCACATCCGAGAGTGCATATTCGACATCGGCTCGATTAACCATTTGAGCTCGAACGTCCTGCGCCTTGACCATTTCGCAATATTGATTCAAAGAGACGGGTACTGGGCCTAAATAGGCATCTTTTACAAAAGCGGTATCGGCTTCCTGCATGCCTGATTCTGACAAACCATAGCGCACATGTCCGGTAGATTGAGTGGAAAACGTTGAGGAAGCAGCTTGAAAAACCTCGACCATTGACTTTGCTCTTAGGCCTGCGATGACATCCTCAATCATATGACTATTGATACATAACAACTTGGTCAATTGGAGAATGTCAGACTTGGGATAGGCGGCAATGTGTTTGATGACCAGATTTTCGACCACCGCTTTGGGTATTCCTAAGTCGTCGAAGCTTGTTGGCACAGGGGGTTGCGGAGCTTGCGGCGTCAACTCTGTTCGATGTTGAACCTTGGACATT
This sequence comes from Vibrio sp. M250220, assembly GCF_036533795.1. NCBI lineage: Bacteria > Pseudomonadati > Pseudomonadota > Gammaproteobacteria > Vibrionales > Vibrionaceae > Vibrio > Vibrio sp. M250220. The sequence goes on from NZ_JATABI010000003.1 coordinate 125,854, forward strand.
GCCTGAACCATAAACACTCCTTGTGATTAATTCAGAAAATAGAAATAAAGCGCTACTCCAACAACAACGACTGGCGCAAAAGGCATTTGATATCGTCCTCTGCTACCGTTTGGGCTGGTTAAAGCTTTACTGCCCGAAGAACCATACATGACATAGATCGAGTATTTGTTTAGTAACGATTTGAATTGGTTAGGTGACTCTGCGAGGCGAAGAAAGGCATAGAAGAGGCCAATAACTACGCTTGCAACTGCAATCCAATAAACCGCTCCCAAAATATGCCCACTGCCAAGCCAAAAACCCACGACACCCAAAAGTTTTACATCACCGGGAGCCATCACTTTTAAAAAATAAAAAACTAAAGCAACGCCAAAACATGTAATGCCACTAACAGATGACCAGAGTAGGAAATTATAGTCCTGAAGGACAACAGCCTTATTAATAAAGCTAACAAAAAGAACTACTAATAATAATGAGTTAGGTATTCGGTGCTCTTTTGCATCAGAAACGGCTATGGCAAATAGCACGATCCAAATAAAAACATCCATCTAACTGTCCCCAAAATTAGTCAGTCCTACTCACTAAATATAGACCCAAATTGTTGAGATAACAGTTCTCCGAACACAATAAATATCCCCGAAAAACCAACCACCAATAAACCCGCACCTACCACATACTCGACGACGGTTAACCCCTCTTAATCCCTAAAGAAACTAATGAAAGACATAGCCAAAACCTCCAAGTTGAACAAAAGGAAGTTGCCCACAACACAGTTATGGGCAACTTAATTCTTAATCAACTATAGGCGAGGATATGCGTTTATGTCGGTATATTAGTTACCTGAACCATCTGGCGCATTATCAAGAACTGTACCTAGCTGTGCTTCTAGTGCAGAACTGAAAGTACCAAAAATACCTGCTAGACCGGCTACCAATAAACCTGCACCAACAACGTACTCCACAACCGTTAAGCCTTCTTCGTCTTTCATAAATTCAGAAATATTTTTAATAAGCTTGCTCATGATTTGTCTCCTTCCAAAGTTCATTAAGCCATTTCGCTTATTGATAATTTAGATTTATTTGAGCAATAACAGTTAGGATTATTTTGGCTATCTTTGGTACTTTTTTGCCATTAACTATCAGAAAAAATAAGTACATCCGCTCGTCAAATAAGCAAATTCTAAAATTAGGCTATTTATTCAAAGAATAGTCCTTCATATACTTTCTTTTTAATTTAATGCGCTTACAAAGCACTTTTTAGTTACTACTATATAGCCACTCAACTAAAGCCACCCATTCTCACTTTTGATACTTGACAGAAAGCCGACCACTGCACTTAAGTGATATTAATCACATTAAAACACCGACTAATCATTCAGTCGCCCAATAAGAAGCTTGGTTAATATCAATTAACATACTAAGCTAATTGGTACAGTTCGTGTGATTAAAACTAAAACAAAATAAGGACTTTACACAGTGGATGTGTTGCACAAAGGTTACTGGCTCGGACAATCGGTGACGTACATCGCCAAAGATATCGTTCGAGATCTGGAAAGATACTTTCATATTCTCGACTATGGGTATGATGTGTCTGTCCTTAGTGAATCTGAAATACATTTCTGTTTTTTCTGTTACGAAGCCTCTTTTCACTCACTGTTTCTGACTGCCGCAAAGCTTTGTCAAAACCTAGATAAAAATCTAATCGTGGTATACGACAATGGACTCCCCCAAGAAATTGCTGAATTGGATGTGGTTTATTCAACCTTTAACCTCAATCACGATGACTCTCGGGCTTGGAGTGATGAACTCAATAAGCAGGTCTACTACCAGTTTTCAAAACACCAAGAAATCCTTAATATCCATAAGTTAGTAGAGAACCATCAACAAAAACATATCAACAAAGATCTGGTTGAAATGCTGAGGTATATCGATAAGAACCTCTCAAGAACGATTAGAGAAGAGGACGTAGCAGAATACTGTCACTACTCAGTGACGTATTTTTCTAAGTTTTTTCACAAAACGATTGGAGTCAGTTTCCGGGATTACCTGACACTCAAAAGAATCAATTTCGCTAAGCAGCTGCTAACCAATGAGCGCAAAGAGAAAATATCTTTTATCGCTTTCCAGTGCGGCTATAACGATGTCTCTTACTTCTCCCGCATTTTCAAAAAAAAGACGGGGATTAGCCCTGCAGTCTATCGTCAACTTCACTAATCACGCGCTGGTCACAAGAAACTCCTAAACTTACTCTTAGTGCTTTCCTCCTATTTATTTACCATGCTAGAGTTAACAATCTATTAACAACAAAAATAACCATAATTTTGCCAATAACACGGAGTTAGAGAATGATTCAGCCTAACGAGTTAAGCAAACCAACCTGTGCTCTCCCACCACCCAACGAGATGATCCTAAAATGGGCAGCGGAGCGCCCTAATGAGGTTTATCTTAAACAAATTATCAACCGCCAGTTTATCGAGTTCACCTACGCGGAAGTTGCCGATCAAGCACTAAAGCTAGTCACAGCACTCAATAATTTGGGTATCCAGCCAGGTGACAAAGTTGCACTGGTATCAAAAAACTGTGCCGAATGGTTTATCTGTGATTTAGCCATGACGCTTGGTGACTTTGTCAGCGTGCCGATCTTCCCAACCGCTGGTGCTGATACCATCGAATACTGTCTGACGCACAGTGAAAGTAAAGCGCTGATTGGCGGTAAGCTTGATGATGCAGCAGCAACACAGCAAGTGATCGACACGATGCCTGACCTTATCACCATCGCTCTGCCGTATGACTCTGCACCAAGTTGCCAATACCAATTTAAACAGTTGATCGCTGATTGTGAACCAAGCCAGTATCGTCCTGAGCATTACGACGATAAATTGATGTCGTTAGTTTATACTTCCGGCACTTCGGGGGTACCTAAAGGCGCAATGCTCACTTATGGCGCGTTTAGTTGGTCGGTCCAACAACTCATCAATCACATCGGTATTCAAGAGAATGATCGTCTGTTCTCCTATTTACCACTCGCCCATATTACAGAGCGAGTCTATATTTTCGGTTCTTCGATCATGGGGGGAGTTCAGACTGCCTTCCCTGAGTCTCTCGATACTTTTATCGAAGATGTAAAAATGCAAAGACCCACATTGTTTATCTCAGTGCCTCGACTATGGACCCTGTTCCAACAGCGTATTCAAGATAAACTGCCGCAGAAAAAACTGAACATCTTGCTCAAAATTCCATTTGTTAACTCTTTGATTAAGAAGAAACTCGCAGATGGACTCGGTCTGGACAAAGCACGCGTGCTAGGTTGTGGTTCTGCCCCTGTGTCTCCGGCGTTACTTGAGTGGTACCACAGCGTCGGCCTGAACATCACAGAAGCTTGGGGGATGACTGAGTCGTTTGCCTACAGCACACTTAACTACCCATTCCGTGCAGACAAAATCGGTAGTGTTGGTAATGCAGGGCCCGGTATTGAACTGAAAATTGCCGAAGACAATGAAATCATGGTCCGAGGAAAAGGTTTATTCTCCGGCTATTATAAGAACGACATCGCGACTCAAGAGTCATTTGACTCGGAAGGGTGGCTACACACTGGTGATATTGGTTCTATAGACAGCGAAGGATACTTAAACATTCAGGGACGTAAAAAAGATACCTTTAAAACAGCTAAAGGTAAGTTTGTCGCCCCTGTTCCAATTGAGAAAAAGCTGTTCGAGTACAGCCGTATAGAAATGATGTGTCTGATTGGTCTGGGACTTCCAGCGCCAATTTTGCTTGTGGTTCCTCATGATTTCCCTAATTTTGATCGTGCCCGTTATGAACGTACGACGAAAAAAGTCATCAAGAGAATGAACGCCGAGCTAGAGTCTCACGAACAGATAAAAGGCGTCTTAATGATCAAAGATCCGTGGAGCATTGAGAATGGTATCTTGACTCCGACTTTGAAAATTAAACGTCATGTTCTTGAGCAAAAATACCACGAGATTGGGCACAACTGGCCTAAAGGTCAGCTTGTCGTGTGGGAAGAGTAGTTTTGTACTGATATTTAAAAGGAGAGCCTACGCTCTCCTTTTTACTTTTCGGCATAAAGTAAAGCGATTATGATGCTCACTTGCCACAAGAATACATAGGGACAGTATATGGATGCTAGGTTGCATCACCTGCCAGGATTGCGCTACTTTGAAGTCGCGGCAAGGCTCAATAGTTATAGCCGAGCAGCCGAAGAGCTTTTTATTAGTCAGGCTGCTGTGAGCCAAAAAATTCGCCAATTAGAGGATGGGTTAGGCTGTAAGCTATTTGTCCGTGATGGCCGAGAAATGCGTTTAACCGAACAAGGAAAAATCTTGTTTAAACATGTTTCTCAAGGCTTCGAAACTATTATCAGTGGTCTGAATCAAATCCAGAGCGAGCCTGTTGAAGGCTTGCTGTGCGTTAGTTCAACGCCGTCATTTGCGTCTCGTTGGTTACTACCGCGATTATGGAAATTCTCTACTCAATACCCAAGTATCCCTATTCGTATCATTACCAGTTGCGACGCTCCCAAACTAAAACAGGGTGATGCCGACCTAGCTATATGGCAAGGCGATACTCTCGACGTCAGTGACAACCACAAGCTACATAAAGAGTTTCTATTTGAAGAAACGATCTACCCGTTTTGTTCTCCCCACCTAGCGAAAACAATCAACTTATCGACGCCCGAACAGCTACTTGGTTGCTGGTTGATTCACTATGAATCAGGAGGTTACCCATGGCGAGCTTGGTTTGCCGAAGCCGGTGTTGAGATGAACAAAGAGTCGGTGAGATGGATGGATGTCAGTACCTTCGATCATGCGATGAATGCGGTTATGGCTGGTCATGGCGCTTGTTTAGCCTCAGACTCACTCGCCGCCGACTATGTAGAGAGAGGGTTACTCATTAAGCCATTTGATATTGGTATGACCCCAGGCATCCAATTCAACCTGTTCTACAATGATGAGTCCCCTCGACGAAATCGAATCGCTGCTTTTGCAAACTGGCTACATAGCGAAATAGCAGGCTAAGCAACAAAAAGAGAGCCATTCGTTAGGTTTTGGCATCATTGATAGCCGTAGCCCAAGGTAGGCTGGGAAACTAAGCGCTAGGAGCACGTTACCCTATATAAAAAAGCCCCAGTCTTACGACTGGGGCTTTAAAGTTATTTAGCTAACAATAAGAATTACTTCTTAGCGTTACGCTCTTTAACTTCTGCGATTACTTGCTCAGCAACGTTTGATGGACAAGCTGCGTAACGTGCGAACTCCATAGAGAACTGACCACGACCAGAAGTCATTGTACGTAGCGTACCGATGTAGCCGAACATTTCTGATAGAGGAACGTCAGCTTTGATACGAACGCCAGTAGCACCAGCTTGTTGGTCTTTGATCATACCACGACGACGGTTAAGGTCACCGATAACATCACCAACGTGGTCATCTGGAGTAAATACGTCAACGTTCATGATTGGCTCAAGAAGCTGTGCACCTGCTTTAGGCATTGATTGACGGAATGCGCCTTTCGCTGCGATTTCAAATGCGATTGCAGATGAGTCAACTGCGTGGAAGCCACCGTCGAATAGCTCAACTTCAACGTCTAGCGTAGGGAAGCCAGCTAGAACACCAGTTTGCATCATGCCTTCGAAGCCTTTCTCTACTGCAGGCCAGAATTCCTTAGGAACGTTACCACCTACAACAGTTGACTTGAACGTGAAGCCAGAGTTTGGCTCACCTGGTTTGATGCGGTAATCGATCTTACCGAACTGACCAGAACCACCAGACTGCTTCTTGTGCGTGTAGCTATCTTCAACTGCTTGAGTGATAGTTTCACGGTAAGCTACCTGTGGAGCACCTACTTCTAGCTCAACGCCGTAAGTACGCTTAAGGATGTCTACCTTAATGTCTAGGTGAAGTTCACCCATACCTTTAAGGATAGTTTCGCCTGAATCTTCGTCAGTCTCAACTTGGAATGATGGATCTTCTGCAACCATCTTACCAATAGCGATACCCATCTTCTCTGTAGAACCTTTGTCTTTCGGAGAAACAGCGATAGAGATTACTGGCTCTGGGAAGATCATTGGTTCTAGAGTACATTCGTGCTTAGGATCACATAGAGTGTGACCTGTTTGAACGTTCTTCATACCTACAACAGCGATGATGTCACCAGCTTGAGCTTCAGTGATCTCTGTGCGGTCATTCGCTTGCATCTCAACCATACGGCCGATACGCTCAGTCTTACCTGTCGCAGCGTTAAGGATAGTGTCACCCTTCTTCATGCGGCCAGAGTAGATACGAATAAATGTTAGTGCACCAAAACGGTCATCCATGATCTTGAATGCTAGCGCTTTTAGTGGCTGATCAGCATCAACGATTGCTTTTTCGCCAGTTGGTTCACCTGTTTCAGGATCAGTTAGATCTTGAGGTTCAACTTCTGTTGGGCTTGGTAGGTAATCTACTACAGCGTCAAGAACAAGTTGCATACCTTTGTTCTTAAATGCAGAACCACAGAATGTTGGGAAGAACGCTAGGTCACGAGTACCTTTACGGATACAAGCTTTGATTTGCTCGATAGTTGGCTCTTCGCCTTCCATGTAAGCTTCCATTAGCTCGTCATCTTGCTCAACAGCAGTTTCAATCATTTCTTCACGGTATTGTTCTACATCGTCAACCATGTCTGCTGGAACATCTAGAACTTCGTAGTTTTCTGGAAGACCAGTTTCGTCCCAAACGTACGCTTTACGAGTTAGAATGTCTACAACACCAACGAAATCATCTTCACGACCGATTGGCAGAGTCATAACTAGTGGGTTAGCACCTAGTACTTTCTTAACTTGCTCAACAACGTTGAAGAAGTCTGCACCCATACGGTCAAGTTTGTTTACGAAAATGATACGTGATACTTCAGATTCGTTAGCGTAACGCCAGTTAGTTTCTGACTGAGGCTCAACACCGCCAGAACCACAGAATACACCGATACCACCATCTAGTACTTTAAGTGAACGGTATACTTCAACTGTAAAGTCAACGTGTCCCGGAGTATCGATAACGTTTAGACGGTGGTTTTTCCACTCACACGTTACAGCTGCTGACTGGATTGTGATACCACGCTCAGCTTCTTGCTCCATGAAGTCAGTAGTAGACTCACCGTCATGTACTTCACCAGTTTTGTGGATTTTACCAGTAAGCTTCAGGATACGCTCAGTGGTGGTAGTTTTACCCGCATCAACGTGCGCGAAAATACCAATGTTTCTGTATTTCGATAAATCTGCCATTGTCTTACTCTGTTAATAAGGTATAAATTGCGCGCAGAGTATATCACAATCTGTCAAGACTGATACCCTTGCGTGCGCTGTATGTAAAAAAAACTTGTCTCACCAATATTAGCAGTTAATTCACCAACTAAATGGTAAATTTGCTGGTATTGATTAAGCTTTCTCAGAATAAAAATGCTGCTCATTCGGTAACAAGCAGCACCTCATATTTTGCTATTGTCCTTAGCTTAGCGAGGACAAATCTCCGACTCTGGGAAGAAGAACTCGATTTCGCGAGCTGCTGATTCCGGACTATCTGAACCGTGAACTGAATTATAGCGCATGCTGACAGCGTAATCAGCACGAATGGTGCCACATGCTGCTTCTTCTGGATTAGTTTTACCCATAAGTTCACGGTAGCGTGCAATCGCATTTTCGCCTTCAAGTACTTGAACCATGATTGGTCCAGAAGTCATAAATTCTTTCAGTGCAGGGAAAAACGCTTTGCCTTCATGTTCTGCATAAAAGCCACTCGCCTGCTCTTCAGTTAGACGAACCATTTTAGCTGCAATGATCTGTAGACCTGCTTTTTCAATGCGGTGATAAATTTCACCAATGAGATTGCGTTCTACTGCATCGGGCTTAACGATAGAAAAAGTTCTTTCAAGAGCCATAAGGTATCCTTTCGTTTTATCTTTGTTTTAATAGAAGAGGCTCTGCGGCCTCTTAATGTTATTTGCTCGCTTGCTGCATGAGCAAAGCAGCCAAACTACGTACCCCTACGCCTGTTGCACCTGCGGCCCACTTATCTGTTGCCGCTTTACGATACGTTGCAGCGCAGTCGAAATGTAACCAGCCTTTCTTGTAATCTTGCACAAAATAAGACAGGAATGCCGCCGCTGTGCTAGCACCTGGTGAGTAGTCTCCACTACAGATGTTTGACAGGTCAGCAAAGTTAGATGGCAACATGCTTCGGTGAAACTCTGCAAGCGGCAGTGGCCACAAACCTTCGTTCTCTTCACGAGCGGCTGTGAGTGCCTGATGAGACAGTTCGTCATCAAAGCTCATTAGCGCATGGTAATCATTACCCAAAGCGTTTTTCGCAGCTCCAGTTAGGGTTGCGCAGTCAATGATCAGTTGTGGGTTCTGTTCACTCGCGTAGATTAGTCCATCCGCAAGCACAAGGCGACCTTCAGCATCAGTATTCATGATCTCAACAGTCTTACCGTTTTTGTAAGTGATGATATCGCCAAGTTTAAGCGCACGACCAGAGATCATGTTCTCTGCACAACAAAGAATGAGTTTTACACGTTTGTTTAGGCCACGCATGATGGCTAAGCCTAAAGCACCTGTGATGGTACCAGAACCGCCCATATCCGCTTTCATCGCAGTCATAAAACCCGATGGTTTGATACTATAACCGCCTGAATCAAACGTAATCCCTTTACCAACTAAACAAGCAAATACAGGGGCGTTTTCATCACCTGTTGGGTTAAAGTCAAGTTGAAGCATTGCAGAGGTTCGTTCAGAACCGCGTCCGACCGCATAAATACCTTGCCAACCTTCCGCTAGCAGATCTTTATCTTTTACGATACGAGCCGTGACTGTACCTTCTGGAGCAACAGATTTAATAAACTCAGCAGCCATAGTCGCTAACTGACGAGGCGCCACTTCTTCCGCAGTCTTGTTGATAATATCACGCGTAAAATCGGTCGCTTTGATACGCGCTTCTAGCTCTACTTTATCCGCCTGTGCAAGTTCTTGCCATGCAAGCTGGTTAATTTTTTTAGGGCCGCGGTAACCTTGGTGAAACGTCCAAACGTTTTCCAAGTTCCAACCTTCACCAGCGAGAGTTAAAGACGTCACGCCTTGAGCATCAAGTTTACGAGCCGCCTTTTGAATCGTGCCAAGATCGTCTTCTTCAACGAGGTGGATAGTCGCACCGTGATCAGAAAATGAAACGATCGCGTTAGCTCCCCATTGAGGGGCTGCAGCTTCTTGGCTTAGAAATAATGACATCTGTCTAGACATGGTTTCTCCTTGTCTTTACTGGCGTTGTCTACGCCTTCTTCTATTTACCACTGGATGTTAACACTTTAATGTGAAATTGATAAAAAAACGGACCATAAGGTCCGCTTTTTTTAGTAAATTTTGTTAACTGAAAGGGGTTTACCGCTAGGGTTAATCCATTTCATCCATCCAACATAGGATCACAGCTTCCAGTATCTTCTCATTCGAACGGTTTGGTTCATCATCAAAGTCATCAAGTTCCATGATCCACTGGTGCAAATCCGTAAAACGAACGGTTTTAGGATCTGTATCAGGAAACTTATCACATAACTCAATAGCAATATCGCGAGAATCTGTCCATTTCATTACTTACCTTCCTTACTATAGCGTTACGATGGGTGGTCGGGTTGAGACGATTAATGGTCTTCCGATGCGTGGTTTAGTGTGTATTTAGGAATCTCAACAACTAAATCTTCATCAGCGACTTTTGCCTGACAACCTAAGCGCGACTCAGGCTCAAGACCCCATGCTTTATCTAGCATGTCGTCTTCAAGCTCATCACTCTCTTCTAAAGAGTCAAAACCTTCACGAATAACAATATGACATGTAGTACAAGCACATGATTTTTCACACGCATGTTCAATACCGATGCCGTTTTTTAGCGCAACATCAAGGACCGTTTCACCTGTCTTGGCTTCTAAAACCGCGCCCTCTGGGCACAAATCTTCATGCGGTAATACGATAATCTTAGGCATAACTCTATCTCTTAAATATCATCTACTGATTGACCTGACAGTGCAGCTCGAATCGATTTATCCATACGGCGAGAAGCGAAGTCTTGGCTCGCCTTGTCAGTATCTTTGATACCTTGTTCTATTGCATCAGCACTGTCGCTATTTCGTAGCTCAATGAGTGTCTCAATCGCTTGAAGCAGTACTTGTCGTTCTTGCTCAGAAAGGAGTTCATCACCATCAGCCTGCATTGCAACAATCAAACCTTCAATCACGCGGTCAGCTTCAACACGCTGCTCTGCTAAAGCACGAGCCTGCATGTCTTCTTTAGCATAAGTCATTGAGTCTCGTAGCATGGTGGCGACTTCATCATCACTCAATCCATAAGAGGGTTTCACTTGGATTTCCGACTGAACACCGGTGCTTTTCTCCATGGCGGTAACCGAGAGTAAGCCATCTGCATCAACTTGGTAGGTAACACGAATATGCGCAGCACCTGCTGCCATTGGCGGAATACCTTTCAAAGAGAAACGTGCAAGTGAACGACAATCATCGACCATTTCGCGCTCACCTTGTACAACATGAACACTCATAGCAGTTTGACCATCTTTGAAGGTCGTAAACTCTTGTGCTCGTGCAACAGGAATGGTGGTATTACGTGGAACAATTTTCTCAACCAATCCACCCATTGTTTCAATGCCTAACGATAGTGGAATAACATCCAGCAATAGCATTTCTGAATCAGGTTTGTTACCCGCGAGAATGTCCGCTTGAATACCAGCACCAATCGCTACAACTTCATCAGGGTTAATGCTTGTCAATGGCGAACGACCAAAGAACTCACCCACCATTTCACGAACCAGCAATGCGCGAGTAGATCCGCCAACCATCACCACTTCCAGAACATCATCGCTATCGACTTCTGCATCCTTTAATGCACGACGGCATGACATCAGCGTTTTCTTAACTAACGGCTGAATCAGAGCTTCAAATTCTTGACGACTAACCGTCCCAGTCCACCCCAGCACTTCAACATCAACACTTTCTCGTGCAGAGAAATCGATCTTTGCTTGAGTCGCTACGTTTAACACAATACGGTTGTGCTCGGCAGATAAAGGGGTCGTCAAACCTGCTTTTTCGATGAGGTAGTCAGCAAACAAGTGGTCAAAATCATCACCGCCCAACGCCGAATCACCACCCGTAGCTAAAACCTCAAAGACACCTTTTGATAAACGAAGAATCGAGATATCAAACGTACCACCACCAAGGTCATAAACCGCAATAACACCTTCTTGTCCTGAATCAAGACCGTAAGCGATCGCAGCTGCTGTTGGTTCGTTAAGCAGTCGAAGGACGTGTAAGCCAGCGAGCTTAGCCGCGTCTTTGGTACCCGCTCTCTGAGCATCATCAAAGTAGGCTGGAACAGTAATAACCACACCCGCAAGCTCGCCACCTAATGTTTGCTCAGCTCGCTGACCTAAGGTTCTTAGAATGTCAGCAGAAACTTCTATTGGATTTTTGTCGCCGCTCGCGGTTTGAATGATAGGTAAACCACTGTCACTCGCTTTAAACTGGTACGGAGAACTTGGGTAACGATTTTTAATATCTTCTAGAGAGCGACCCAGTAAGCGTTTTACGGAGATGATAGTGTTTACAGGGTCCACTTCTGCTTTCGCTTTAGCTGCATAACCCACTTGAGGTGTATCTCCAGAATAGTTCACTACCGAAGGTAAGATACTCTGGCCATGTTCATCTTTTAATGTTGCAGCATCACCACTACGCACAGAAGCAACTAGCGAGTTAGTCGTACCTAAGTCGATACCAGCTGCCAGTTTATGCTCATGGGGTGCCGAGCTTTGACCCGGTTCTGCAATTTGAAGTAGTGCCATGGGTGGTCCTTTTTTTCACTAGCCGAGGAGTTTGTCTTCCACTAGTACTATTTCGTTTTGAAGTTTGGCAATAAATTTTAACTTTCGGACTCGGTCAGCCGCTTGCTGCCAGTCTGAGTCATTAAGCTCCTGCTCTACAGCTGTAAGCTGCTGCTTAAACATTTTGCTCACTTTAGATTCAAAGTCGAACAGAGCTTCTTCAGGATCCGAGCTTACTGAAATCTCTTCAAGTTCCTCACGCAATTCCATTTGTTCCATAAGAAACATAGGATCTTGCAGTGTTTGTTGTTCACCTCGAATCTCAACACCATTCTCCGCCAACAAGTACTCAGCGCGTGAGATTGGCTTTTTTAGCACTTGGTACGCATCGTTAATTTCAGCCGCTTTTTGTACCGCCATGAGACGATCTCGTTCTGAAGCCGTGGCAAAATTATCGGGATGGAACTGTTTTTGAAGTTCACGGAACTGTGAAGAAAGAAGGCTACCATCCAGTTGAAACTGACTTGGTAGCCCAAATAATTCAAAGTAATTCATGGAGAGTTCGGTCCTTGGCAATAACCCTGTGGACCTGAACGCCCACAGGGACTATCAATTAAACGTTGAAGCTTTCACCACAACCACATTCGCTTTTCGCATTTGGGTTATTAAATTCAAACCCTTCATTCAAGCCTTCTTTAACGTAATCCAATTCAGTGCCATCTAAATACACTAGGCTTTTTTGATCGATTATCACTTTTACGCCGTCGTGCTCAAAGACTGAATCTTCTTCGTTAAGCTCATCAACAAACTCCAGTACATACGCCATTCCAGAACAGCCTGTCGTCTTCACACCCAAGCGTAAACCAATGCCTTTGCCTCGGTTTTCTAAGAATGTTTTAACGCGACTCGCCGCGGTTTCTGTCATTGTGATGGCCATACTGCACCCTAGTTTGTCTATATTGCGAATGGAATAGGAGGATGAACCTCCTATTATATACCGATTACTTATTGTTGGTGTTTTTTCTTGTAGTCAGCTACCGCTGCTTTAATTGCGTCTTCCGCTAGGATTGAGCAGTGTACTTTCACCGGTGGAAGTTCTAGCTCTTCTGCAATTTCAGCATTTTTAATCGCCGCAGCTTCATCAATGCTCTTACCTTTAACCCACTCAGTAACCAGTGAGCTAGATGCAATCGCACTACCACAACCGTATGTTTTAAACTTCGCATCTTCAATAATACCTTCAGGTGTTACTTTGATTTGAAGCTTCATTACGTCGCCACACGCAGGAGCACCAACCATGCCGCTACCTACCGATGGGTCTTCTTTGTCAAATGAACCAACGTTACGTGGGTTCTCGTAGTGATCAATTACTTTTTCGCTGTATGCCATGATAATTTACCTCGAATCCTCTATCTATTTCCTGGGAATAACCTGCGATTAGTGGTGTGCCCACTCAACCGTATCTAGGTCAATTCCTTCCTTGTACATATCCCATAGAGGAGACATGTCGCGCAGTTTAATCACTGCAGTACGAATCTGTTCAATTGCGTAGTCAATTTCTTCTTCTGTCGTAAAACGACCAAATGAGAAACGAACTGAACTGTGTGCTAACTCATCGTTCAGGCCAAGAGCACGTAGTACATATGATGGCTCTAGGCTTGCTGATGTACATGCGCTGCCAGAAGAAACCGCTAGGTCTTTTAGCGACATAAGCAGTGACTCACCTTCAACGAATGCGAAACTCACATTTAGGTTATGCGGTACACGTTGCTCTAAGTCACCGTTAACCGTTACAGCTTCAAGATCTTTAACGCCATCAAGTAGACGATTACGTAACGCTAGTGCATGGTCAAAATCTTTCTGCATGTCTTCTTTAGCAATGCGGAACGCTTCACCCATACCAACGATTTGGTGAGTAGGAAGTGTGCCTGAACGGAAACCTCGCTCATGACCACCGCCGTGCATTTGAGCTTCCAAACGAATGCGAGGCTTACGGCGTACGTATAGTGCGCCAATACCTTTAGGGCCGTAGATTTTATGCGCCGACATAGAGATAAGGTCAACCTTCATTTCTTGAACGTCGATTGGTAGTTTGCCAGCAGACTGTGCAGCATCTACATGGAAAATGACCTTACGCTCACGGCATAGTTCACCGATTGACGCGATGTCTTGAATCACACCAATCTCGTTGTTTACATGCATGATAGAAACAAGAACCGTGTCTTCGCGCATTGCTGCTGCTAGCTTTTTAAGATCGATAAGGCCGTTTGATTCAGGCTCTAGATAAGTAACCTCAAAACCTTCACGCTCAAGTTGACGGCATGGATCTAGAACCGCTTTATGCTCTGTCTTACAAGTAATGACATGCTTGCCTTTCTTCGAATAGAAATGAGCAGCACCTTTGATAGCAAGGTTATCTGACTCAGTAGCGCCCGAAGTAAATACGATTTCACGTGGATCTGCATTTAGTAGATCAGCGACTTGCTCGCGAGCTGTATCTACCGCTTCTTCTGCCTGCCAGCCGTAACGGTGTGAACGTGATGCTGGGTTGCCAAACGTACCGTCCATAGTCATGTACTGAACCATTTTTTCAGCTACACGAGGATCAACAGGACAGGTCGCTGAATAATCTAAATAAATAGGCAGTTTCATTCTCTACTCCAATGTAACAGGCAAACCGCTTAAGAGCGGACGTTAACACCGATGGGTGCGGTGTTTGTATTTTTAGTAGCAAACCCATGATTAACGGCAAGATCGAGATCTTGTCGATCTGAAATTTCGATGACTTCGTTGTCTTTCATCAACTCACCTAACGTGATGTTGTTTAAGAAGTCACTAATACGTGAACTTAAATCTCGCCACAAGGTATGGGTAAGACAGCGTGAACCGCCTTGGCAATCTCCCTTACCATTACATTTGGTAGCATCAACAGATTCGTCCACTGCTGCGATCACTGTACCAATCGCAATCGAATGTGCATCTTCACCTAAGCGGTAACCACCACCTGGTCCACGCACACTCGCAACTAAACCAGCTTTACGTAACTTTGAGAAAAGCTGCTCTAGATAAGATAATGAAATACCCTGACGCTCTGAAATATCAGCCAGAGGCACTGGGTTTTGCTGTGAGTGCAGAGCCACATCTAACATGGCTGTCACTGCGTATCTTCCTTTAGATGTAAGTCTCATATAACACCATATCCACACCGTTTATGTGGTATGAATTCTTTCATACCTGAGTAAAATGGTCAAGTATTTAATTGACTAAATTACTCAAGTATTTATCCATGGTCATACTGTGGTTATAGACTACTGAGAGATACGCTTCTCTATCGCGGTAAGCACACCACGGAGAATATTCAATTCTTGTGCTTCCGGCCTTGCGCGGTTGAACAAACGTCGTAGTTTATTCATTACTTTGCCTGGCTGTTCTTCACTGATAAATTGGGTATCCTTTGCCACTTTTTCAAGGTGTGCAAAAAACAATTCCAACTCTTTGTGTCTTGGGTACTCTAACTCTTCTTGCTTGGCGAACTGACTTTGCTCACGCTCTAAATACGCCATACGTATTTCATAGCTTAACGTCTGAACTGCCATTGCTAAGTTGAGTGAACTGTATTCAGGGTTGGCGGGAATACACACGTGATAATGACAAGTTTGAAGTTCATCATTTGTCAGCCCTGTACGTTCGCGACCAAATACCAGTGCAACGGGTGAGTTTTGACCTTCAGAGACAAATTTTTCACCGCATTCTCTAGGTTCAAGCATCGGCCACTCTAACGTGCGCGAACGTGCGCTAGAACCGACAACTAACGCACAATCAGCAACCGCTTCATTTAAGTCATCTACAATTGTGGCATTTTGTGCAATATCGGCTGCCCCTGCGGCCAAAGCAATAGCCTGTTCATCAACGCGACACTGAGGATCAACGAGAACCAGATTCGATAAGCCCATAACCTTCATTGCACGAGCAGCTGAACCGATGTTGCCAGAGTGAGATGTCCCAACGAGGACAACTTTTACGTTGTTGAGCATTAATGATTTCCAAGAGTAAAATTCGAGCCGCAAGATAGTACCATATACCTGAGTAAAATGGTCAGACCCTTTTCGCGATTAAAACTGAAAGTACAAAAACTAACCACTTCCATTTGGCTATTTATCTGGTATACTGCCGCCCGTTTTTCTGTTCTTTAACATCCGTTGGGAAATTAGTATGCATCCAATGCTTAATATCGCTATTCGTGCTGCACGAAAAGCTGGCAATCATATTGCTAAATCTTTAGAAAATGTTGAGAAGATCGAATCTACTCAAAAAGGCACGAATGACTTTGTTACTAACGTAGACAAAGAAGCGGAAACTATGATCATCGATACAATCAAGGCTTCGTACCCTGATCACAGTATCGTTGCTGAAGAAAATGGCGTCATCGAAGGTAAAGACCAAGACGTTCAATGGATCATCGACCCACTGGATGGCACAACAAACTTTGTAAAAGGTTTACCTCATTTTTCTGTATCTATCGCTGTTCGCATTAAAGGCAAAACAGAAGTAGCGTGTGTATACGACCCAATGCTAAACGAACTATTCACCGCTCAACGTGGTGCTGGTGCTCAGCTAAACAACGCTCGTATCCGTGTTAAGCAACTTAAAGACCTTCAAGGCACTGTTCTGGCAACTGGTTTCCCATACAAACAGAAGCAACACTCTGAATCTTACCTAAAGATCATGTCTGCTCTATTCGTAGACTGCGCTGACTTCCGTCGCACTGGTTCTGCTGCTCTAGACCTATGTTACCTAGCTGCTGGCCGCGTTGATGGCTTCTTTGAGCTTGGCCTAAAGCCATGGGACATCGCTGCGGGTGAATTGATTGCTCGCGAAGCTGGCGCTATCGTTACTGACTTTGCTGGCGGTACTGACTACATGAAATCTGGTAACGTAGTTGCGTCAAGCGCGCGCGGCGTTAAAGGCATGCTTAAACACATCCGTGAAAACGGCAATGAAGCAATCCTGAAGTAATTATCTGTACAGCTGATATTTTAAAAACCACTCAATAGAGTGGTTTTTTTATATCTACAATAACCTGCTGAGTTCCATCGATTAACGGAATAATCACAGCAGTGGTGGAGAGATTCGAACTCCCAACACGCGGACTTGGAAAACCGCCTAACAAAACAACACTTAGCATAGTCAAAAATAGACAAGTAGCCTTATACGCACGTTAAATGACGTTGTTTGGCGCTAATGAGACGATAAAAAAGGCGACTTACGTTAATTAAGTCGCCCTTAGAAAGGTGCATAAATATATTGAATTTATACAAAACTAGTAAAGGTATCTGAACGTTTGTTATACGCTTTCTGTACCTTGGATTAAATTTAGTTGAACATTATGAACGACTTCGACAACCATTGGCTCAAGATTATCACCTAGTTTGAGTTCTAGTTTCGGAGAGGATGTGTATGTAGAAAGAGCTTGTTTAATAGCGGGATAGTTATCTTCAACGACCATTTGTAACTGCTTGACAGTTAAATATAGAAAGTCAGACTGCATTATGGCATGAGTAGGGTGTTTACTTGAAGAGTAGCCACCTCCCATGGGTAGATATTCCGTACCATCATTCACAATTACAGTAGTAGTAGCTGCTTTCTTCCTTAACGTTCTTCTTTCGTCAGTTGTTAAAATTGGAGAATTAGAGTTTGTTTTTAAAATATATGGTCGTAACACATTCGGCCAGTTGTCATGCATTACTTGAATTAAGTCAGTATTCGTCCAAGTGACTACCGAACCATCTGCTTTCTCATGTTGTAATATGTCGATCAAATAAGCGTCACTGCCACTAAAGTAAATAAAAAGTAACTCGTCACTTCTATTCTCTTCAAAATGTAAGTGATGTATTCCCCATTCAGCCAAAAGTAAGTCTGCAAATTTGGATTGATTCAATTTCAGAACTCGATTACTGAGTAGAGCATTTACATCATCGCCTCTTGACAGTTTACTGGCAAGCTCGACAATTTTATTAGAGTTCGATAACTTATCTGATATGTGGATATTCCACTTCTGTACGGGCACACGCCTAGAGTATACGGTAAAGAAATGGTTCAGGAGATTGTGTAGATCATAATGCTCGATTTTTTCTTTTAACTCCTCAGAACGCCTATCTTGTTGACGTAATTGTTCTGGAGATGGAACGATTAATCCGGATTCTCTCAATGCTACTTGTAACTCTCCAGACAAATCTGATAGAAAATCTATATTCATTTTATTCTCCAAATCCCAAAAAGCGTATAATGCCCAATTAAGGGGGGGAACAACGCCTCCCCCCCAAAAAAACCTAAAGCATTGTGCCATAAACACTAAATTTGAAGTAGAAGCAAAAGTACCAAGCGTTGTGAATCCTCTTAAATTGCTTGTTATGAAACAGCCCCGACTTTAGGACACAACCCTACCTGCAGCCAAAATCTGTAAATAAGTACCAACTGTTAAACCCACTATTCCCATATAGAAGTGTATTGTCTCGACTTTTTCAAACTTATTGTAATGGCTAATTTCTTGGTACAACGGCTCTTGCTTACTTTTTAAGTCATCTTCCGCAATTTTGGCATTTCTTTCATCATAAATGTAATACTTAGAGTGTTCATGGTGTCGCACTGCCGAGGTATCTAGTTTATAAATATCTTCAAGCCTTTTGTTGTAACCATTAAGCCACAGATAGCGGACAACCATTGATAGCGCAGATGCCAAATTTAAATACATTCCTATTTGACTGCACTTCCTTGCCATTTCCTCTGACATCCCAACCATTTTGATATCCAGAAAGATAAACCAAAAGATCGGAACCCCAACTAACATAAGCAATGTAAGTAACACCGATTTTCTCAAACTAGGAATTTTTTCTGGGGACATATTGCACCTTTGTTTCATAACGCTTATTAGACGACAAACTGTCACCTAACACGATAATGCTGATTTAACGGATTTAGCCCTAACGCTTCTTCTAGATGGTCAGGGGCTAAATGTGCGTATCTCATTGTTGTTGTGATCTCACTATGGCCAAGCGTATCCCTTAGCTTGACGATGTTTCCCCCTCGAATCACGTAGTGACTCGCAAAGGTATGGCGTAGAACGTGCGTCATTTGGCCTTTGGGTAGCTCGATATTGCTGCGTGTAATGGCCTTGCGAAATGCCGATAAACTGCTTAGAAATAGCTTGTTATATAAGAACGCAAAAAGGCGACTTACGTTAATTAAGCCGCCCTTAACAAGACACATAAATATATTGAATTTATACAAAACTAGTAAAAGTTTCTTGAGCATTTGTTATAAGCGGGCTTCTGACCAAACTGCGAACTCATTACCACTTGGTTCTAAAAAATGAAAACGGCAACCGCCAGGAAATTCAAATATAGGGCGAATGATGTCACCACCACTTTGAGCGACTTTCTCTAGAGTACCTTCAATGTCAGAGCTGTAGAATACTAAAAGTGCTCCACCGGTATTAGTTTGGTTGCAGCAATCAGCTTTGAAGAAACCACCGTCTAATCCCTGATTTGAAAAAGCTGTATATTCAGGTCCGTAGTCGACAAACTCCCAACCGAAAACTGAAGAGAAGAATGATTTTGTCGATTCTAAGTCTTTCGCGCCAAACTCAACATAATTAAGTTTTTCATGCTGATTCATTTCCTTGCTCCTTTTTGATTATCCTGATAAGCGTATTACACCAAATTAAGTGAGCAACGCCTCCATCTGACCTAAATCATTGTGCCGTAAACACTAAAGCTGATTCAAACTAAGAGTGCCAAGCGTTGTGAATCTGCTTAAATTTATTGTTATTTGAATTTACTTTTTAGTTAGATGATTTAAAGGAGCCCATGCCAACTCGCCTCCTTCACCTAACTTTGAGCACCAGATCCAACCATTGAGTTCGTACTCCCTAATTAAGGTTTCGCCCACTGAAAGCATATGCTCTTTAGCAACATAGTCCTTAAGAACTGTCACTTGTTCACTATCGATAATTAGAATTTGCTTTGGAACCCAACCTTCTTTACTTGTTCCACGACAAAAGACCCAATTTGGCCAATCACTCTCCGGATTTGATTCTTCCACAAACTGCAATTGTTCACCTTTTACTACATGAATAGGTGACTCTGGAGCATCTTGATATGCTTTAACGACTTGGTATTCCATTTGTTATATTGACTCCATTCTCATAACACTTATTAGACGACAAACTGTCGCCTTTTGCCTATTTATAATTCAACATTAACCATATCAGTTCAAATAACAATCAATAAGTCTGAATGAAAGTCAATAAGTTATACCAATCTAAGTAAAAATATGGTCTAATTGAGGCTGTCATTTCTACACGAGAATGCCATGGATAGCCTCGACAACATCGACTTTAAAAAACTCGCTAGTCAGCAGAAGTCTATACAAATGAAGATGCGTTTACTTGCTCTAGCACAC